>NZ_PJDK01000023.1:0-73954 GCF_002837615.1 Klebsiella sp. X1-16S-Nf21 | reverse complement strand
ATTTGCCTGGCGGCGATAGCGCGGTGGTCCCACCTGACCCCATGCCGAACTCAGAAGTGAAACGCCGTAGCGCCGATGGTAGTGTGGGGTCTCCCCATGTGAGAGTAGGGAACTGCCAGGCATCAAACAAGTAAAAAGCCCATCCTGCCGGATGGGCTTTTTGCGTTTCTGTGGACCGGGCAACCGTGCCGGTATGTCTCCCCGGTGGCGCTGCGCTTACCGGGGCTACGGATTCGCACCCGCCCTGCACGACCTGTAGCCCGGACAAGGTGCGCAGCACCGCCTCCGGGGAAAACCCTGCCATACCCGCCCCATTATCTTCATTCAAAGCAACATAAAACCCCGTCATGGTAATCCCTTCATCATAATCCACTTTTTCCTTGCCCCTGCGCTGGCGTTAATCGCGAAAACCACTCTTACGAAAAAAATGTGAATACAGTCACATATAAAGATATAACAATTATATAACATTTAGTTCACTAACTAATTTGTCTACGTGACGTGGTACGCCCGACAAGACAGATTGCAGTCTTTGCTGGAGCAATATAACAATGACAGAAAGTAGCATTACCGAACGGGGCGCGCCGGATCAGGCCGATACCCGTCGTCGTATTTGGGCAATAGTTGGCGCTTCCTCGGGGAATCTGGTTGAGTGGTTTGATTTTTACGTTTATTCATTCTGCTCGCTCTATTTCGCCCATATCTTTTTTCCATCTGGCAATACCACCACCCAACTGCTGCAGACGGCAGGCGTATTTGCCGCCGGATTCCTGATGCGTCCCATCGGCGGATGGCTGTTTGGTCGAATCGCCGACCGCCGCGGACGTAAAGCCTCTATGCTTATCTCGGTGTGCATGATGTGCTTTGGCTCACTGGTGATTGCCTGTCTGCCGGGTTATGCGGTCATCGGCACCTGGGCCCCGGCGCTGCTGCTGCTGGCGCGTCTGTTCCAGGGGCTGTCTGTTGGCGGAGAATACGGCACCAGTGCGACCTATATGAGTGAAGTCGCGGTGGAAGGTAAGAAAGGCTTCTATGCCTCCTTCCAGTACGTTACGCTGATTGGCGGTCAACTGCTGGCGGTATTAGTGGTTGTCGCGCTCCAGCAGGTGCTCAGCGATGAAGATCTCCATGCCTGGGGATGGCGTATTCCTTTTGCTCTTGGGGCGGTACTGGCTATCGTCGCGCTGTGGCTGCGTCGCCAGCTGGACGAAACCTCAAAGCAGGAGACCCGGGCGCTGAAAGAGGCTGGATCATTTAAAGGGTTGTGGCGCAATCGCCGGGCCTTCGTGATGGTGTTGGGCTTTACCGCCGCCGGATCGCTGACCTTCTACACCTTTACTACCTATATGCAAAAGTATCTGGTCAACACGGCGGGCATGACGGCTAGCACCGCCAGCGTGATCATGACCGCGGCGCTATTCGTTTATATGCTGGTTCAGCCGCTGTTCGGCGCCTTTTCGGATAAAGTTGGCCGTCGCACCTCCATGCTGTGCTTTGGCGTGCTGGCGACGTTATTTACCGTGCCTATTCTCAGTGCTCTGCAGAAGGTGAGCTCACCGTATGCCGCCTTCGGACTGGTGATCTGCGCCTTGCTGATCGTCAGTTTCTATACCTCTATCAGCGGCATCCTGAAAGCAGAGATGTTCCCGGCTCAGGTCCGCGCGCTTGGGGTAGGGCTTTCCTATGCCGTCGCGAACGCGCTGTTCGGCGGCTCTGCGGAGTATGTCGCGCTGTCGCTTAAGTCGGCGGGGATAGAGCACGCGTTCTACTGGTATGTGACGGTGATGGCGGCCATCGCCTTCCTGGTTTCCCTGATGCTGCATCGCAAGGGAAAAGGCCTGCGCCTGTAACGCTTACTGGTGCGCCAGTTGCCACACAGCATAGCCGGTGGTCGCGCCGGCGACATCCCAGGCGAAATCTTTCCAGCTCCAGCCGCTCCCTGCCGGGCGGCTGTCCCAAAGCTCTTTTGACGCGCCAAGACTGATGGAAAACATCAGGCCAATGGCGGCGCTGCGGTCCCGGCTGTAACCCTGATGTTGCGCATACTCATTGCCGGCGGCAGACAGCATCGCCGAGGCCAGAAAATGCTGGGCTTTGTCCTGACCGGACCATGCATCATTTGCCATGTGGCTGCAGCCCGTTAACAGCAGCGATGTCATCACTATTATCGAACGCATAGCGCTTCCAGAAAAAAGCCCCGTCGACGCGGGGCTGATAGTCAGAGAATACGGCTGATCAACCGGTCAATGCGGATCCGTCGCAGGCGGCGGATCAGTTTTCGCACTTTCACCGGATAGTCGGCGATACTTTGCAGATCCCGATAATGTTTCACTACCGTGGTGTGGGTGCGGATGAGCTTCAGCTCTTTTTCCCGCATGGCCCCCAGCTGCCGCTTTGGATCGTGGATCAGAATGGCGTTTTCCAGATCGAGCCGCCAGGCGCGTGGGTTAAGGTTGTTGCCAGTGAGCAGCATCCACTCATCGTCAACCCACATGCCTTTCAGATGGTAGCTGTTATCGTCATCCTTCCACAGGCGAACGATCAGCTGATCGGTATTGACATAATATTGCAGTCGGCTGAGGAAACGCCGCAGGTTGATCTCATACAGATAGGGAAGCGCACCGATAATTTTAAACGGTTGATCTTCCGGAATGTAGAAATCGTTAGCGGTTTTATCGCCGACAATAATCTCCACCTGTTTACCGTCCCGCAGCAGCTGGATGATATTTCTCACCAGTACGGCAGGGAGGTTGAAGTAGGGGGTACAGATCGTCAGCTTGTGCTCGGCACAAGGCATCAGGTGAAAAATAGTTTTGTTCAGCAGGCTGGATTTCCCCAGTCCTACTAGCGGGGTGACGGAGAGTTCTTCGTCACCAGCGGTGCCGACAAAATGGTAGCTGCGGTCGCGGAGCTCCTGACGGTACTGGCGAATGTCGTTTTTGATTTCCGGGCTTTTTGGCCGATCCGGTCTGTCGAGACGATTAACGCCGCGCCCCTGAACCAGATTATTGTCGACCCAGTCGAACATGACGTCCGCCATTTTGCCGTTACGGATGCACTGATAGCGGTCATAACGGTACTTGTCGTGCTGATGCAGATAAACATCGTTCAGGCTGGCGCCGCTGTAGAGGACGCTGTCATCGATAATAAAGCCTTTGAAATGGAGAACGCCGAGCGCCTCCCGGGTATTAATCGGCACGCCGTAAACGGGGATATCCACACCTGGGTTTTCATCGGCCATCCGGCAATACCAGTCGGCATTGGTGTTGGAGGCGGCGGCGCCGATACGACCACGTTGAGCACGGTGCCAGTCTACCAGAACGCGGACATCCAGTTCCGGACGCTGGCGTTTGGCGTCGTAGAGAGCCTGCAAAATTCCTTTTCCGCCATCATCTTGCTCCAGGTAGAGCGCAATAATGCATATACGCTGAGTGGCGTGGGCAATCCGGGTCAGTAACGCTTCCCTGAAATCCGCAGGGGCGTAAAAGAACTCTACATCATCAACTGACTGAGAAAGCTTAGGGAGTTGGGCAAGGTGTTGTTGATGTTTATTACGCTTAAATTTTGACAACATCACAGTGCGTTTCTTCTCTGTTTATTGAAGGGTCTTCTGTACCATGCAGACGACGTAAGCGGGCAATAATACCATTACTACCCGCTAATGTGGTCAACAATTGCGGTCAGCGTGGCGCGATTATCCCTGATTCAGGGGCAGCGATAGACTGACAATCCCATCTTCCAGCTGAATATCAACGGTGAATCCCAGCTTTCTGGCCAGGCCGATCATGCCTCTGTTATTCGGCATCGTAATGCCATTAAGGCGTTGCAGGCCATGGCTTTGCGTATAGGCGATCAGCTTTTCCAGCAGCCTTCGCCCCAGGCCTAACCCTTTTAAATCTGAACGGACCAGAACGGCAAACTCGGCGTCAATATTGTCGGGATCGGAGATCGCCCGCGTCACGCCGAGAATTTCGCTTTTCTCTGCGGTGGTCCTGACGGCAACAAACGCCATTTCACGATCGTAGTCGATCTGCGTCATATTGGCTAAATCGTCGTGGGTAAATTCGTTGATCTCACTAAAATAGCGATAATAGAGATCTTCTTTGGTGACCTGAGCGATAAACGCGAGCAGCTGCGGCTCATCTTCCGGAAGGATCGGCCGAAACAGGCAGCGATCGCCATTTTTCATTACCACCCACTCCTCCTGCTGGTGCGGATAGGGACGAATCGCAAGGCGGCTTTCACTGTCGCCGTCAAAGGGGGCCAGGCCTAGCGTGACGTCCAGCGCCGTAAACTCGTTGCCGGAGGCGAGCAGGGGATGAATGTCCAGGCGCTGGATCTCCGGGCAGTCGACGATCAGATTCGATACCTGAACCAGCAGCTGGCTCAGGCCCGCGATATCCAGCGGGCGCAATGCGCTGCGACCGCGGATCTTTTTATTTTTGATCGCCTGGATCACCAGATAACGCGCCAGGTTCATATTCAACGGCGGCAGCGCCACCGCGGCCTGATCCTCGGCCCGCCACTCCACGCCGCCTTCGCCCAGCATAATCAACGGGCCGAAGACGGGATCGTGTTCAACCACCACTCTCAGCTCCTGGGCGCCGGCGCGATTAGCCATACTCTGCACCAGCAGACCATGGATGCGCGCCTGGGGCCAGGCCAGTCTGACGCGATCGATCATCGCATCTGCCGCCTGCTGCACCTCGGCGGCGGTACGCAGATAGAGCATGACCCCCTGTACTTCCGATTTGTGCGGGATATCCGGAGAACGCAGCTTCAGCGCGACCGGATAGCCTATCTGCTCAGCGATATGCACTGCTTCTGCGCTGTCAGCGGCAATCCATGTCGGCAGAGTATGGATGCCATAGGCCCGGAGCACCGGGCTGACCTCATGGGTATCCAGCGTGGTGGCGCCGTCATCTATCGCTTGCTGCAGCAGAGCATGCGCTTCGCTGGTATTGGCGGTTAACGAATCCGGTAGCACCGGCGTCTCGCGCAGTTGTTTCTGGTTGCGACGGTATTCCACCATATGCATAAAAGCGGTGATCGTGCCCTCTGGCGTACGGTAGGTTGGGAGGCCGGCATCGCTGAATAAACGTCGCGCTTCCTGCGAGGAAAATTCGCCGCACCAGTTGGTCAGCACGGTGACATATTTACCGCGCGGATGATGCTTCAGGGCATCAATCAGGGCCAGCGCACTCTCCGTGCCCGGCGCGGCCGCGCTGGGCGAGTGGATCACCAGCAGCGCGTCATAGTCCTGACTGTTGAGCAAAATATTCACGGCCTGCTGATAATGTTCGCTGCTGGCATCATCCCGCAGATCTAATGGGTTGGCGATCTCGACGCCAACCGGCAACGCCTGGCGCAGGGCGTCGCGGGTCTCCTCGCTGAGGACCGCCAGTTTGCCATTACGCAGCCAGAGTTCATCCAGCGCCAGTGCCGCCGGTGCCGCGCCATTGCTGACGATCATCAGCTTTTCACCACGCAGCGGGCGCATATGGCTGAGCGTTTCCACGGCGGAGAACAGCTCATGGGTGTCCTGCACCCGCAGCAGGCCAGCACGCTGAATGGCTGCATCCCATGCCGGATCCATCCCGGAGTTGACGTGCAACAGCTTTTGCGCCGCGGGACTACGGCCGCTTTTAATCACCAGGATAGGCTTGTTTCGCGAAGCGCTGCGCGCGGCGGAGACAAACCGACGCGCGTCGCTTAGATGCTCGAGGTAAAGCAAAATGGCGCTGGTCTTGCTGTCGCGGGCCAGAAAGTCCAGCAGGTCATCGACATCAATGTCCAGGCTATCGCCCAGCGCGATGAAGTAGGAAAACCCCATCTCGCGCTGCTGCGCCCAGTCAAGGATGGTATTAGAGACGGCGGCCGACTGCGAGATAAAGGCCAGTTTACCGCGATGGATCGCGACCGGCGAGAAGCTGGCGTTCAGGCCTTGCCACGGCGCCAGCAGTCCCAGGCTGTTTGGGCCGAGCAGGCGCATCTGATAGCGCGCGGCGCATTCGAGCAGCGCCGGATACTGTTCCGGCTGCGAAGAGAGAATGATGCAGGTTTTACACCCTTTCTGCCCTAAGGCTTCGAGCAATTCGATATTACGCCGGGCGTTAGTACAGAGCACCGCCAGATCCGGCGTAAACGGCAGGCTCTCAATCGTGGGCCATGCCAGCACCCCGAGCACCGCCTTCCAGGCGGGGGTCACCGGCAGTACCGGGCCATTGAAACCGCCGGCTAACAGGTTGCGCATCATGAGATAGCCAGCGCGCTGCGGCTTCATTGATGCGCCAATAACGGCGATGGACTTTGGTCGCAGCAGTGCTTCCAGGCCTCGTTGGCTCATACCGGTCTCCTTTCATCCCAGTGACCGAATGATTTTAAACGTTTTCCACCTGGTCCGCTGTGATACTGCCCTTATGCTGGGTTTTTCCCGCCAGATAGCGGGTCCGGAAGCGGGTGAAGTGCTCGCCAAGCGCAGCGGCGGCCGGGGCATCGCCCGCCAGATCCAGCAGGGCGATGGCTACTTCCGCGGTACAGTATTGTCCGTCGGCGTGCGCCTCGCGCAGATGATAGGCAGAGATGCGTGACAGATCGACGGAGATTATCGGTAGCGCGTCAAGATAAGGGCTCTTGCGGAACATTTTGCGCGCTTCGGTCCAGGTGCCGTCGAGCATAATAAATAGCGGCGGCTTGCCGGACGGCGGCGCGCTCAGGATCTGGCGCTCCGGCCCGGCATAGGAGGCAGGGAAAACCACCATCGGTTGATAATCAGGATGCGCGACCAGATCGAGCAGCGCCTGCGGCGGCTCGGTTCTCGACCATTGAAAAGCCTCGGTATCAGGCAGAATATCGGCGATGAGCCGGCCGGTGTTGCTGGGCTTCATCGGTTCTGTATCAAACATCACCAGGCAGAAGCGGCTGGTGGCCTGCGCTGGCACTAATGTTGCGCACAGGCACTGCTTGAGCGGCAGCAGGCAGCGCTGACAGCGGCGGATGCGGTTGCCGCGAGCAAGGAAAGGCCGGGTAGCACGCGCGAGGCGTTCAGCGCGCAGGCGAAGGACGGCGTTTTCAATCATGGGAGTCGCTAGAGAAAAACGCTATTGTCGCAGAGGTGAAAACGGGGCACAAGCGGTGCCCCGGAAGGATTACTGTTGGCCGGCTTCGTTCAGCCAGCTATCAAATGGCGCTTTTGGCACCGCGCCATTGAGCATGTCGATCACTTCGCCATTTTTGAACATCATAATGGTCGGGATGCTGCGGATACGAAACCGGGCGCTAAGCTCACGTTCCGCTTCGGTGTTGACTTTCACAAAACGCATCTTCCCGCTACGCTCTTCCGCGACATCTTCAAAGATCGGCGCGAAACTACGGCAGGGGCCGCACCATGGCGCCCAGAAATCGACAACGACCGGCAGATCGTCCTTTAAGAGTTTATCCAGCGTTGCCCCGGTCGCGTTGATGACGTCGCCGTCAAAAAGATCGTGACCGCAGCGTCCGCACTTTGCGCCATCCGCGCTACGATCGTCCGGGAGGCGGTTCAGAGCCTGACAACTGGCACAAACGGTATTCATAACTAACCTCTGGTTATGGGTTGCAACGTGGCACGTGGCCGATATGTTTCTGTGATGTTACATATTATCGATTAAGTGTTATTTAAGGACAATGCGTTTTGTTCGATGAGTGCAATAGAGGCCGGCTTTTAAACGAAATCATGGCGAAGCGATGACACATCGGGTAATCTGCGCGCTTCGCGCAGCGCAGGTGGAGAAAATTGATGAGCGACGAACTGAAAAATAAAAGCGGCAAGGTCAAAGTGATGTATGTCCGCAGTGATGATGATTCTGACAAACGCACCCATAACCCACGTACCGGGAAAGGGGGAGGTCGTCCAGGAAAATCTCGTGTTGACGGCCGCAGCCGCCCTGCGCGTGACGAACGAAACAGCCGCGGCGACGATCGCAAACGTGACGACCGTAAGCGTGACGATCGCAAGCGCGATGATTTTCATCGTGACGATGCGTCTCCGTGGCGTACCGTTTCCCGTGCTCCTGGCGATGAGACGCCGGTAAAAGAAGATCACGGCGGGATCAGCGGGAAGAGCTTTATCGATCCGGAAGTGCTGCGTCGTCAGCGTGCGGAAGAGACCCGCGTGTATGGCGAAAACGCCTGCCAGGCGCTGTTCCAGAGCCGTCCGGAAGCTATCGTTCGCGCCTGGTTTATTCAGAGCGTCACGCCCCGCTTTAAAGAGGCGCTGCGCTGGATGGCGGCCAACCGTAAAGCCTATCATGTGGTGGACGAAGCCGAGCTGGCGAAAGCTTCCGGCACCGAGCACCACGGCGGGGTCTGCTTCCTGATCAAAAAACGCCACGGCACCTCTGTTGCCCAGTGGGTCGCGAAGGCGGCAGAAGAAGATTGCGTTCTGGCGCTGGAAGACGTGGGTAACCCGCACAACCTCGGGGCGATCATGCGCAGCTGCGCGCACTTCGGCGTGAAGGGCGTGGTGGTTCAGGATGCTGGCGTGCTGGAGTCCGGGGCGGCGATCCGTACGGCGGAGGGCGGAGCAGAGCATGTTGAACCGATCACCGGCGACAGCTTTATCGATACCCTGGATCAGTTCCGCAAAGCGGGCTACGCGATTGTCTCAACGTCCAGCCATAATGGTACGCCGCTTTTTAAAGCCGAGCTGCCGAAGAAAATGGTGCTGGTGTTAGGCCAGGAGCGTGATGGTCTGTCCGATGCGGCGATTTCCAGCTCCGATCTCAGCGTTGCCATCGACGGTACCGGCAATGTCGAAAGCCTGAACGTCTCTGTGGCGACCGGCGTCCTGCTGGCAGAATGGTGGCGTCAGAACAAGGCGTAATTCGCCTGCCTGAATGCGAAAAAGCCAGCTGATGCTGGCTTTTTTATGGCTGTCGATCACTCGCTTTCGGCGGGGAGGACCGGCATCCAGTCGATCGGCGCTTCGCCGCGGTCAGCCAGCCACTGGTTGGTCTGTACGAAATGGTTGCTGCCAAAGAAGCCGCGATGCGCAGAGAGCGGCGATGGGTGCGGCGCCTTCAGCACGCAGTGGCGCTGACGATCGATAATCGCGCCTTTCTTCTGCGCATGAGAACCCCACAGCAGGAATACCACCCCCTCGCAATGCTCATTGATTAACGCGATAACTTTATCGGTAAAGGTCTCCCAGCCAAGGCTGGCGTGCGAGTGCGCCTGCCCGGCGCGGACGGTCAGGACCGTATTAAGCAGAAGTACGCCCTGACGCGCCCAGCTTTCGAGATAACCGTGAGTGGGGCGAGTAAAACCGGGGATCGTGGCCTCCAGCTCTTTGTACATGTTCAAGAGCGAGGGCGGGATCGCGACGCCCGGGCGAACCGAGAATGCCAGACCATGGGCCTGACCCGGGCCGTGATAGGGATCCTGGCCGAGAATGACGACTTTGACGTCGCCCAGCTCGGTAAAGCGAAACGCATTGAAGACGTCTTTTTGCGGTGGGTAGATGGTGATCCCGGACTGGCGCTCTTCGGCGACGGTCTTCAGTGTATTGAGAAAATAGGGTTGTTGCTTTTCATCCGCCAGCACGTCATGCCAGGTTAAAGAGGTGGTCATCTTGCTCTCCTGCAAAGGGTCATCGCTATAGCTTAACGGCTTCTTTCTACAGAACAAAATCGGCACGGCTTGATGTGGGCTTTTATGCAAAAAAAATTGAAAATTTACAAAATTATTTATGAGACCCCATGGCCTAACTTGATGTAAAACAATAAAATCCCCCTATACCCACTTTGTGTGAGTGGTTTTTATTGATTTATATCAAGGAATGCCGAGGGTGCGGCTGATATATATACACTCATACAACAATGGTTTTACCAATTGGCCGCGAAGAGGCCAAAATCGAATAAACACTGCCTGGGAGGCATCAAATGATTACTGGTATCCAAATTACTAAAGCGGCAAACGACGACCTGCTGAACTCTTTCTGGCTGCTGGACAGCGAAAAAGGCGAAGCGCGCTGCCTGTGTGCCAAAGGTGGTTTTGCGGAAGACGACGTGGTGGCGGTGAGCAAACTGGGTGAAATCGAATACCGTGAAATTCCGGTAGACGTGAAACCAGAAGTTCGCGTGGAAGGCGGTCAGCACCTGAACGTGAACGTGCTGCGTCGCGAAACTCTGCTGGACGCGGTTGAGCACCCGGAAAAATACCCGCAGCTGACCATTCGTGTTTCCGGCTATGCGGTACGCTTCAACTCCCTGACTCCGGAACAGCAGCGCGACGTTATCGCCCGTACCTTTACCGAAAGCCTGTAAGGCTGAAGCCAGATGTGAAAACGCCGGGATGTCCCGGCGTTTTTTTTACTCTTCAGTGGACGTTGATGGCGTCCCGGCCGCGCTTGGCTTACGGCGCTTACCGATATTTTTGGTGTCGCGGTGGCGTTTCTTCACCCGCGGTTTCTCTTTTTCTTTCTCTTTTTTCTCGGCGCGCTTCGCCAATACTTTCTTCGACGGTTTACCGGTTAACTTCTCGCTCGGCGCGCGGGTTTTCGGTCGCAATTCATCAATCACGCGTGCTTTCAGCGGTTCTTCAACGTAGCGGCCGATCTTGCCCAGCAGCAGGTGGTCATGCGCTTCAACCAGCGAAATGGCGATGCCTTTTTTACCGGCGCGGCCGGTACGACCGATACGGTGCAAATAGATATCGGCGGTGCGCGGCATGTCGAAGTTAAACACGTGGCTGACATCCGGGATATCAATACCGCGTGCGGCGACGTCGGTGGCGATCAGCACGTTCACGCGACCATCGGTCAGGCGTTTAATCGCTTCGTTGCGCTTAATCTGCACCATCTCGCCCTCCAGCCAGCAGGTGTTAATCCCTGCTTCGTGCAGCTTAGCGGCGAGTTCGTGAACGCGCTCGCGCTTACGCACGAAGACGATGGAGCGGGTTGCTTCCGGCTGCTTCAGCAAATGAATCAGCAGCGCGGTTTTATGCTCGATATCGTCGGCGCGATAGTACCACTGATGAATTTTTTTACGTTCGCGGGTCGATGGGGTAGCGGAGACTTCAACCGGCTCTTCCAGCAGGCGTTCGGCAAAATCTTTGATCGCATCGCCTTCCAGCGTGGCGGAGAACAGCATGGTCTGCTTGCGCCAGCGGGTTTCACCGGCGATGGTTTCGATATCCTGAGCAAAGCCCATGTCCAGCATGCGGTCGGCTTCATCGAGGATCAGGGTCTCGACGGCGCGGCAGTCAAAGTTCTCTTCTTTAATATACTGCAGCAGGCGACCGGTGGTAGCGACCACGATATCCTGGTTTTCGCTGAACACTTCCGCGTGGTTCATGTACGCTACGCCGCCGGTAATGGTGGCGATATCCAGATGGGTATGCTTCGCCAGCTCGCGGGCGTGGTCAGCCACCTGCATCGCCAGCTCACGGGTCGGCGTCAGGATAAGAATGCGCGGCGGCCCGGATTTCTTACGCGGGAAATCGAGCAGGTGCTGCAACGCTGGCAGCAGATACGCCGCCGTTTTACCGGTGCCGGTCGGCGCTGAACCGAGAATGTCACGGCCATCGAGCGCAGGCGGAATAGCGGCGGCCTGAATGGCTGTCGGGCGAGTGAAACCTTTATCCTGGAGGGCTTCCAGCAGGTTTTCGTCGAGTTCAAGTTCGGAAAAAGTCGTTACAGTCATGTTCTACCTCTGAGTGGGCCGCCGATTATAGACGTTACTGACGTAATGTTCATCTGTTTGTAAGGCTATCTGTTCTCCGGTATTGTGCATAGCCTTACGTTCAGGAGTTTTGTCGGCAAGGTTATTGAGGATGTCTCAGTCGAAGTTTGCGCTGCCGCGCAATGGTTTTACCTTCAAACAGTTCTTTGTCGCCCACGATCGTTGCGCGATGAAGGTGGGCACTGATGGCATTTTGCTTGGCGCCTGGGCGCCGATTGCCGGGGTGAAGCATGTGCTGGATATTGGCGCGGGCAGCGGCCTGCTGGCGCTAATGCTCGCCCAGCGTACCGATCACGATGTGCAAGTCGATGCGGTCGAACTGGACGAGGAGGCAGCCGCTCAGGCGCGGGAAAATGCCCTCGCGTCACCGTGGTCTTCGCGCATAGAAATCTGCCAGGCCGATATCCATCAGTGGCAGCCGTCGCAAACCCGACGCTATGAACTGATAATCAGTAACCCGCCTTTTTTTGCCGAAGGCGTGCCATGCGCTACCTCGCAGCGGGAGCAGGCGCGGTATACCACGACGCTCGATCACGCCTCCCTGCTGACCTGTGCCGCAGAGCATATCACCGAAGAAGGTTTTTTTTGCGTGGTGCTGCCGGTGGATATCGCTAATGCGTTTATCGAGCGGGCAACGGCGATGGGGTGGCATTTGCGACTGCGCACTGACGTGGCGGAGACCGAACTGCGGCCGCCGCACCGGGTGCTGCTGGCGTTCTCCCCGACGGCAGGAGAGTGTTTCAGCGACAGACTGGCGATCCGCGGGCCAGAGCAGCAGTACTCTGAAGGGTTTACTGCTCTGACCGGGGATTTTTATCTCTTTATGTGAGCCAGGGGCGACAGTATCGACGGGCCGCTGTTCGGCAGCGGCTGCGGATAGTCGAGGGTATAGTGCAGCCCGCGGCTCTCCTTACGTAACAGCGCGCAGCGTACGATAAGCTCCGCCACCTGCACCAGATTGCGCAGCTCCAGCAGATTATTCGAGACGCGGAAGCGGGCGTAATACTCATCCAGCTCCTGCTGGAGCATGGTAATGCGCCGCAGGGCGCGCTCCAGTCTGCGCGTTGTGCGCACAATGCCGACATAATCCCACATCAGCAGGCGCAGCTCGTGCCAGTTATGCTGGATAACCACCAGTTCATCCGGGATCTCCACCTGACTTTCATCCCACGCCGGCAGGGTGGTGACCTTCTGAGCCAGCGGCAGGCGCCGGGCGATATCCTCCGCGGCGGACCAACCGTAGACCAGACACTCCAGCAGCGAGTTCGAGGCCATGCGGTTGGCGCCGTGCAGCCCGGTATAGCTGACTTCGCCGATGGCGTATAAGCCATCGACGTCAGTACGGCCATTATCATCCACCATCACGCCGCCGCAGGTGTAATGCGCGGCGGGGACGACCGGCACCGGATCTTTGGTTAAATCAATTCCCAGACCGAGCAGCTTTTCGTAAATCATTGGGAAGTGCTGGCGAACAAACGCCTCGGGTTTATGGCTGATATCAAGGAACATACAGTCAACGCCCAGGCGCTTCATTTCATGGTCGATGGCGCGGGCGACGATATCGCGCGGGGCCAGCTCGCCGCGCTCGTCAAAGTCCGGCATAAAGCGGGTGCCGTCTGGGCGTTTAAGGTGGGCGCCTTCGCCGCGCAGCGCTTCAGTAAGCAGGAAATTGCGTGCCTGTGGATGATACAGCGCGGTGGGGTGGAACTGGTTGAATTCGAGATTCGCTACCCGGCAGCCCGCCCGCCAGGCCATCGCAATGCCGTCTCCGGAAGAGACGTCAGGGTTAGTGGTATATTGATAAACCTTGGCGGCCCCGCCGGTCGCAAGCACCACCGCCTTCGCGCTGCAGGTTTCTACCCGCTCTTTATTGCGGTTCCAGATCCAGGCCCCGACCACCCGGCGCGTGCCCGGCAGGCCAATCTTGTCCGAGACAATCAAATCAACGGCATTGCTGCGCTCAATGATGCGGATATTAGGATGAGCAAGGGCTTTATCGACCAGCGTTGTCTCTACCGCTTTGCCGGTAGCGTCGGCGGCGTGAAGAATGCGTCGATGGCTGTGCCCCCCTTCGCGAGTGAGATGGTAGCTCTCTTCTCCATTGGCCTGGACCTGGGTGTCAAACAGCACGCCCTGATCGATAAGCCATTGTACGCACGGTCTGGCGTTGCTGGCGACGAAGGTGACCGCATGGCGATCGCAGAGTCCCGCGCCGGCGATCAGCGTATCTTCAACATGGGATTCGATACTGTCCGTCTCATCGAAGACGGCGGCAATCCCGCCCTGCGCATAGAACGTCGAACCTTCGCTGATCGGCCCTTTACTCAGCACCGTCACCGAACTGTGCTCCGCCAGGCGCAGCGCGAGGGAGAGACCGGCAGCGCCGCTGCCGATAATCAACACATCACAAGAGAAGTCAGGAGTGGTATTCATCGTCTTTGTTTAATTTACTAAACACATTTAGCTCACAATAGCACCAGCGCGTGAGGAATCGTACATATTTTTTGCCTGGTGTTGTGACGGCTAAACAGAATGGGCCGGGAAAAGGGGCGTTGTGCGGTAAAAAAGAGAAGTGGAGCAGGTTGTTAGCATTGGATTTTATAGTGAAATAAACACTGTGTTACGATACCCTTCAGTCGGGCCTGCGCTTTTTCTTATTGACTAACCTGTTGTTTAGCAACCTGGGCATATAATGATTGATAACGATCTGCCGCCGTTGCCAGACAAAAAACAAAAGCGTAACGGAACTTTATTGTTTTCATGCACTCCAACAGTCAGCTTGCTCATAATGCAGATTTTGGGTGGTGTTTTGAAGACGCATGGGAATTGGGTTTGGGGAGACATTACCTCGGATGAGCGAGCAGTTAACGGATCAGGTCCTTGTTGAACGGGTCCAGAAAGGAGATCAGAAAGCGTTTAATTTGCTGGTGGTGCGCTATCAGCATAAGGTCGCGAGTCTGGTTTCCCGCTATGTACCGCCGGGCGATATCGCTGACGTTGTTCAGGAATCGTTCGTTAAGGCATGGCGTGCGCTGGACTCTTTCCGGGGAGATAGCGCTTTTTACACCTGGTTATACCGTATCGCCGTCAACACGGCGAAGAATTATCTGGTTGCTCAGGGACGCCGTCCGCCGTCCAGCGATGTTGACGCCAACGAGGCGGAAAACTTCGAAAGCGGCGGGGCGTTGAAAGAAATTTCGAACCCTGAGAACTTAATGTTGTCAGAAGAACTGAGACAAATAGTTTTTCGTACCATTGAATCGCTCCCGGAAGATTTACGCATGGCAATTACGTTACGGGAGCTGGATGGCCTGAGCTATGAAGAGATAGCCGCTATCATGGATTGTCCGGTTGGGACGGTGCGTTCGCGTATCTTCCGGGCGCGAGAAGCTATTGATAATAAAGTTCAACCGCTTATCAGGCGTTGACGATAGCGGAATACTGGAAAAGGGTATCAGGCATGCAGAAAGAACAACTTTCGGCTTTAATGGATGGTGAAACGCTGGATAAAGAACTGCTCAACGAGCTGAGCCGTTCCTCTGAGATGCAAAAAACCTGGGAGAGCTATCACCTCATTCGCGATACGCTGCGTGGCGATACCGCAGAGGTGCTGCAATTCGATATCTCCGCCCGGGTGATGGCCGCCATTGAAAATGAGCCCGTTCGTCAGACGGCGCCGCTTATTCCTGAATCTCAGCCCGCACCCCACCAGTGGCGGCAGATGCCGTTCTGGAACAAAGTGCGTCCATGGGCCAGCTCACTCACCCAAATGGGCGTTGCCGCCTGCGTATCGCTTGCGGTTATCGTCGGCGTCCAGCACTATAATGGGCAGTCTGATGCGACTCAGCAGCCAGAGGCGCCAGTGTTCAATACCCTGCCGATGATGGGTAAAGCGAGCCCGGTAAGCCTTGGCGTGCCGGCTGACGCATCAGCGGGTAGCGGCCAGCAGGCGCAAGTCCAGGAACAGCGCCGCCGGATTAACGCCATGTTGCAGGACTATGAACTGCAGCGCCGCCTGCACGCTGAGCAGCTGCAGTTTGGCCAGGCCCAGACTCAGCAGGCAGCAGTCCAGGTGCCGGGTTATCAAACTTTAGGAACGCAATCGCAGTAATGAAGCAACTTTGGTGTGCCATGTCGCTCATGGCAGGCAGTCTGTTGTTCTCTGTCAACGCCTCGGCTGATACATCGTCCGGGGCGTTGTTGCAGCAGATGAACCTGGCCAGCCAGTCCCTCAATTATGAGCTGTCTTTCGTCAGCATCAATAAACAAGGCGTTGAGTCGCTGCGCTATCGTCATGCGCGACTGAACAATCAACCGCTGGCGCAACTGCTGCAGCTGGACGGCCCGCGCCGGGAAGTGGTCCTGCGCGGCACGGAAATCAGCTATTTTGAACCCGGTCTCGATCCTTTCACCCTCAACGGCGACTACATCGTCGATTCGCTGCCATCGTTGGTTTATAGCGATTTCAAACGCCTCTCCGCTGCGTATGATTTTATCTCCGTTGGCCGTACTCGTATCGCTGATCGCCTCTGCGACGTGATCCGCGTCGTAGCTCGCGACGGTACGCGCTATAGCTTTATCGCCTGGCTGGACGCCGAGACCAAACTGCCTCTGCGCGTCGATTTGCTCGACCGCGACGGTGAAACGCTGGAGCAGTTCCGGGTTGTCTCCTTCAACGTTGGCGATAACGTCAGCGCCAGCATGGAGACGCTGGCAAAAGCGAATCTACCGCCGCAGCTGTCCGTCCCTGAAGGGGGCGACAAAGCCAACTTCAACTGGGCGCCAACGTGGCTTCCCCAGGGGATGGCTGAAGTTTCCAGCAGTCAGCGCCGTCTGCCCACTTTTGACGGTCCAGTCGAATCACGTCTCTATTCCGACGGCTTGTTCAGCTTCTCGATCAATATCAACCGCGCCACGGCGGCCAGCAGTGACCAGCTGTTGCGCACCGGCCGACGTACCGTCAGCACGACGGTACGCGATAACGCGGAGATCACCGTGGTGGGCGAACTGCCGCCGCAGACGGCGAAGCGTATCTCTGACAGTATTAAATTCAAGGCAGTACAATGATTAAAGAGTGGGCCACCGTGGTTTCCTGGCATAACGGCGTGGCGCAGGTGCACTGCGACGTTAAAGCCTCCTGCAGCAGCTGCGCTTCCCGTGCCGGCTGTGGTAGCCGGGTGTTAAACAAGCTGGGGCCGCAGACCAGCCATACCATTAGCGTGCCCTGCGAGCAGCCATTGGCCGCGGGGCAAAAAGTGGAGCTGGGGATCGCTGAAAGTAGCCTGCTGGGCTCAGCGCTGCTCGTCTATATGGCGCCGCTGGTGGGGCTGTTTGTGATGGCGTCCATTTTCCAGGTGCTGTTTGCCAGCGATATCGCGTCACTTTGCGGCGCGCTGTTGGGCGGCGTCGGCGGCTTCCTGGTGGCGCGCGGTCTGTCGCCGCAGCTGGCTGCTCGCCAGTCATGGCAGCCGGTGATTTTAAGCGTCGGTTTGCCGCCGGATCTGCTGCGTGTTGATACGCCCTCCTCTGAAATGGGGCAGTGATTTCACTGCCCCTCATCTTTATTTACTCTTCCTGTAACAACGCCACAATTTCTGCCGTTATGCTGGATCTAACAGCATTTCCTGGTTTCACGGATGTAGTGTAGAATGCGGCGTTTTCGGATTAAAAAACGTCAGGCACAGTACAGCGGCCTCATGATACTCGTAAGGCATAATTAACTCTAAATATGAAGAATATACGTAACTTTTCGATCATCGCTCACATCGACCACGGTAAGTCGACGCTGTCTGACCGTATCATCCAGATTTGCGGTGGCCTTTCTGATCGCGAAATGGCGGCCCAGGTTCTGGACTCCATGGACCTTGAACGTGAGCGCGGGATTACCATCAAGGCGCAGAGCGTCACCCTGGACTATAAAGCCAGCGATGGTGAAACTTATCAGCTCAACTTTATCGACACCCCGGGCCACGTTGACTTCTCCTATGAAGTATCGCGCTCCCTGGCGGCGTGCGAAGGCGCGCTGCTGGTGGTTGACGCCGGGCAGGGCGTAGAAGCCCAGACCCTGGCGAACTGCTATACCGCCATGGAAATGGACCTCGAAGTCGTTCCGGTGCTCAACAAGATCGACCTGCCTGCGGCCGATCCGGAGCGCGTAGCGGACGAGATTGAAGATATCGTCGGTATCGATGCTCACGACGCGGTTCGCTGCTCGGCGAAAACCGGCGTTGGCGTGCCGGACGTGCTGGAACGTCTGGTGCGCGATATTCCGCCGCCGGAAGGCGATCCGGACGCGCCGCTGCAGGCGCTGATCATCGACTCCTGGTTCGATAACTACTTAGGCGTCGTGTCGCTGGTGCGTATTAAAAACGGCACCATGCGCAAGGGCGATAAAATTAAAGTGATGAGCACCGGCCAGGTCTATAACGCCGACCGTCTGGGCATCTTCACCCCGAAACAGGTCGATCGTACCGAGCTGAAATGCGGCGAGGTAGGCTGGCTGGTCTGCGCGATCAAAGACATCCTCGGCGCGCCGGTGGGCGATACCCTGACCGCGGCGCGTAATCCAGCGGATAAAGCGCTGCCGGGCTTCAAAAAAGTCAAGCCGCAGGTCTATGCCGGTCTGTTCCCGGTGAGCTCTGATGACTATGAAAACTTCCGTGATGCGCTGGGTAAACTGAGTCTGAACGATGCTTCCTTGTTCTATGAGCCGGAAAGCTCAACGGCGCTGGGCTTTGGTTTCCGCTGTGGCTTCCTCGGCCTGTTGCACATGGAAATCATTCAGGAGCGTCTGGAGCGTGAGTACGATCTTGACCTGATTACCACGGCGCCGACGGTAGTCTATGAAGTGGAAACGACCTCCAAAGAAGTTATCTACGTCGATAGCCCGTCCAAGCTGCCGCCGCTGAATAATATTCAGGAGCTGCGTGAGCCTATCGCCGAGTGTCACATGCTGCTGCCGCAGGAGTTCCTCGGCAACGTGATCACCCTGTGTATCGAGAAGCGTGGCGTGCAGACCAACATGGTTTACCACGGTAAACAGGTGGCGCTGACCTACGAAATCCCGATGGCGGAAGTGGTTCTCGACTTCTTCGACCGCCTGAAGTCTACCTCCCGTGGCTATGCGTCGCTGGATTATAACTTCAAACGCTTCCAGGCCTCGAACATGGTGCGCGTTGACGTGCTGATCAACGGCGAGCGTGTCGATGCGCTGGCGCTGATCACCCACAACGACAACGCCCCTTATCGTGGTCGCGAACTGGTCGAGAAGATGAAAGAGCTGATCCCGCGTCAGCAGTTCGATATCGCCATTCAGGCGGCTATCGGCAACCACATCATCGCGCGCTCTACTGTGAAACAGCTGCGTAAAAACGTCCTGGCGAAATGCTACGGCGGCGACGTCAGCCGTAAGAAAAAGCTGCTGCAGAAGCAGAAAGAAGGTAAGAAGCGTATGAAGCAGGTCGGTAACGTTGAACTGCCGCAGGAAGCGTTCCTCGCCATTCTGCACGTTGGTAAAGACGGCAAATAATTAAGGAGTTGGCATGGCGAACATGTTTGCCCTGATTTTGGTCATTGCGACCCTTGTGACAGGGCTGTTGTGGTGTCTGGATAAGTTCATCTTCGCACCAAAACGTCGTGAGCGTCAGGCCGCTGCTCAGGCAGCGACCGGCGAGCAACTGGACAAGAAAACGCTGAAGAAAGTGGGCCCGAAACCGGGCTGGCTGGAAACTGGCGCCTCGGTCTTCCCGGTGCTGGCGATTGTGCTGATTGTGCGTTCGTTTATCTATGAACCTTTCCAGATCCCGTCAGGTTCGATGATGCCGACCCTGCTGATTGGCGATTTCATCCTGGTGGAGAAATTCGCTTACGGCATTAAAGATCCGATCTACCAGAAAACGCTGATCGAAACGGGTCATCCAAAGCGCGGCGACATCGTGGTGTTTAAATATCCGGAAGATCCGCGTCTCGACTACATTAAGCGCGCGGTGGGATTACCGGGCGATAAAGTCACCTACGATCCGGTTGCCAAGCAGGTCACTATTCAGCCGGGCTGCAGCTCCGGACAGGCCTGCGGCAACGCGCTGCCGGTGACCTATTCCAATGTTGAGCCGAGCGATTTCGTTCAGACCTTCTCCCGCAGCAACGGCGGCGAAGCGTCCAGCGGTTTCTGGCAGTTGCCGAAGGGCGAAACCAAAGCTGACGGCATTCGTCTGACCGAGCGTCAGGAGACGCTGGGCGACGTCACGCACCGTATTCTGATGGTGCCGATCGCCCAGGATCAGGTTGGGATGTACTACCATCAGTCCGGCCTGCCGCTGGCCACCTGGATTGTACCGCCCGGTCAGTATTTTATGATGGGTGACAACCGGGATAACAGCGCCGACAGCCGCTACTGGGGCTTTGTGCCGGAAGCGAACCTGGTCGGAAAAGCGACCGCTATCTGGATGAGTTTTGAAAAACAGGAAGGTGAATGGCCGACCGGCGTGCGGTTATCGCGCATTGGTGGAATTCATTAATTTCCCCTGTTGAATTCACGTCGCTGCGATAACCGCAGCGACGTGAATTATTTAATATTTAAATCCATTCAAACTAACGACATCACGTGTCGTTGCGTATAGAATATCCCCCCGAAGTTTTTGGTTGTCGCTCTGCCGGGTGACACTGCACACGAAAGCGTATTGGACTGTTTCAACTTGCTGTATGAAGCGTATGCTCAGGTCGGTTTCGTGTGCTGCATCTTTGACGCATTCATTTATTGGTAACGCATGAACCCCATCGTAATTAATCGGCTTCAACGAAAGCTGGGCTACACTTTTCATCATCAGGAGCTGTTGCAACAGGCATTAACTCACCGCAGTGCCAGCAGCAAACATAATGAGCGCCTGGAGTTTTTAGGTGACTCCATTTTAAGTTTTGTGATCGCGAATGCGCTCTATCATCGTTTTCCTCGCGTAGACGAAGGCGATATGAGCCGCATGCGCGCGACGCTGGTGCGTGGCAACACGCTGGCGGAGATCGCTCGCGAGTTTGAACTGGGCGAGTGTCTGCGCCTCGGGCCGGGCGAACTGAAAAGCGGCGGTTTCCGTCGCGAATCCATTCTCGCGGACACCGTTGAAGCGTTAATTGGCGGGGTTTTCCTCGACAGCGATATTCAGAACGTTGAACGCTTAATCCTCTCCTGGTACCAGACCCGTCTGGACGAAATCAGTCCGGGCGATAAGCAAAAGGATCCGAAGACGCGTCTGCAGGAGTATCTGCAGGGACGTCATCTGCCGCTGCCGTCCTACCTGGTGGTCCAGGTGCGTGGCGAAGCGCACGATCAGGAATTTACTATCCACTGCCAGGTCAGTGGCCTGAGTGAACCGGTGGTTGGCACAGGTTCCAGCCGTCGCAAGGCGGAGCAGGCTGCCGCCGAACAGGCGCTGAAAAAACTGGAGCTGGAATGAGCGAAGAAAAAAGTTATTGCGGATTTGTCGCCATCGTTGGTCGTCCAAACGTTGGCAAATCCACGCTGTTGAATAAGCTGCTTGGGCAGAAGATTTCGATCACTTCCCGAAAAGCGCAAACGACGCGTCACCGCATCGTCGGTATCCATACCGAAGGGCCGTATCAGGCGATTTACGTCGATACCCCGGGCCTGCATATGGAAGAGAAGCGTGCTATTAACCGCTTAATGAACAAAGCGGCCAGCAGCTCAATTGGCGATGTTGAACTGGTCATTTTCGTGGTGGAAGGCACTCGCTGGACGCAAGACGACGAGATGGTGCTCAACAAGCTGCGTGACGCGAAAGCGCCAGTGATCCTCGCGGTCAATAAGGTGGATAACGTGCAGGACAAAGCGGAGCTATTGCCGCACCTGCAGTTCCTCGCCAGCCAGATGAACTTCCTCGACATTGTGCCGATCTCTGCGGAAACCGGCACCAACGTCGATACTATCGCGGCGATCGTGCGTAAGCATCTGCCGGAAGCGATCCATCACTTCCCGGAAGATTATATTACCGATCGTTCCCAGCGCTTTATGGCCTCCGAGATCATCCGTGAAAAACTGATGCGTTTTCTCGGTGCTGAGCTGCCGTACTCCGTCACTGTGGAAATCGAACGTTTCGTAACCAATGAGCGCGGCGGCTACGATATCAACGGCCTGATCCTCGTCGAGCGCGAAGGGCAGAAGAAGATGGTGATTGGCAATAAAGGCGCCAAAATTAAAACCATCGGTATCGAAGCGCGTAAGGACATGCAGGACATGTTTGAAGCGCCGGTACACCTCGAGCTGTGGGTCAAAGTGAAATCCGGCTGGGCCGATGACGAGCGCGCCCTGCGCAGTCTCGGTTACGTTGACGACCTCTGAGTTAACGCAACGTGGATGGATGGCAGCGCGCCTTTGTCCTGCATAGCCGACCGTGGAGCGAAACCAGCCTGATGCTGGACGTCTTCACGGAAGAATCGGGTCGTGTGCGCCTGGTGGCCAAAGGCGCACGCTCCAAACGCTCTAATCTCAAAGGCGCTTTACAGCCCTTTACCCCCTTACTGGTTCGCTTCGGCGGCCGCGGCGAAGTCAAAACCCTGCGCAGCGCGGAAGCCGTCTCGCTGGCGCTGCCGCTCAGTGGTATCACGCTCTACAGCGGTCTCTATGTGAACGAGCTTATCTCCCGCGTGCTGGAGCACGAAACACGCTTCTCCGAACTCTTTTTTGACTATCTGCACTGCATTCAGGCGCTTGCCGGAACCAGCGGCTCGCCGGAGCCCGCGTTGCGGCGTTTTGAGCTGGCGCTGCTCGGGCACCTGGGCTATGGCGTGGATTTTCTTCACTGCGCGGGCAGCGGTGAGCCGGTGGATGACACCATGACCTATCGCTATCGCGAAGAAAAGGGCTTTATTGCCAGCCTGGTGATTGATAACAACACGTTTACCGGGCACCATTTGAAAGCGTTGGCGAGTCGCGAATTTCCAGATGTTGATACGCTGCGCGCCGCGAAGCGCTTTACCCGTATCGCCCTGAAGCCCTATCTTGGCGGCAAACCGCTTAAGAGTCGGGAATTGTTTCGCCAGTTTATGCCCTCGCGAAAGGCGCGGGCGGATAATACGAATAATGATTAACGAGGATTGTCATGGCTGAATTACTGTTAGGGGTCAATATTGACCATATCGCGACCTTGCGTAACGCGCGCGGCACCGCCTATCCGGATCCGGTTCAGGCAGCGTTCATTGCCGAGCAGGCCGGCGCTGACGGCATCACCGTGCATCTGCGCGAAGACCGTCGCCATATTACCGATCGCGATGTGCGTATCCTGCGCGAGACGCTGCACACCCGGATGAATCTTGAAATGGCGGTCACCGAAGAGATGCTGACGATCGCCTGCGAAACCAAACCACACTTCTGCTGCCTGGTGCCGGAGAAACGTCAGGAAGTCACTACCGAAGGCGGACTGGACGTGGCCGGGCAGCGCGACAAGATGCGCGATGCCTGCCAACGTCTGGCGGATGCCGGTATCCTGGTCTCTCTGTTTATCGATGCGGATAACGAGCAGATCAAAGCGGCGGCAGACGTTGGCGCGCCCTATATCGAAATTCACACCGGCTGCTATGCCGATGCCAAAACCGATGCTGAGCAGGCGAAGGAGCTGGAACGTATTGCCAAAGCGGCCACCTATGCCGCCAGCCTTGGCCTGAAGGTGAATGCCGGCCACGGTCTGACCTATCACAACGTGAAAGCGATTGCCGCGCTGCCGGAAATGCATGAGCTGAATATCGGCCATGCGATTATCGGTCGCGCAGTGATGAGTGGCCTGAAAGAGGCTGTCGCGGAAATGAAGCGTCTGATGCTGGAAGCGCGCGGCTAATGGCCATTCTCGGGCTGGGTACCGACATCGTCGAGATCGCCCGCATCGAAGCGGTGATCGCCCGCAGCGGCGATCGCCTTGCCCGCCGGGTGCTGAGCGACCATGAATGGAGCATCTGGGAGCAGCACCAGCAGCCGGTGCGTTTCCTGGCGAAACGCTTTGCGGTCAAGGAAGCGGCGGCGAAAGCGCTGGGAACCGGGATCCGTAACGGACTGGCGTTTAATCAGTTCGAGGTATACAACGACGAGCTGGGCAAGCCGAAGCTGCGACTATGGGGCGAAGCAAAGCTTTTGGCGGAACGAATGGGGGTAAGCGCTATTCACGTTACTCTCGCCGATGAACGCCACTACGCCTGCGCCACGGTGATTGTCGAAAGCTAGCCAGGATGGCGGTTAAATTTTATCCGCGTGGTGCATTAGCACGAATTTATCCCAAAGCTGTTCTTCACTCTCGACGTGTGCCGGATCTTTCAGGATCGTATTCGGGATCGGGCACACTTTCTGGCAGGTTGGCGTGTCGTAATGACCCACGCACTCGGTGCAGCGGTCGCTGTTAATTTCATAAATGCTATCACCCATCGAAATGGCCTCATTCGGGCACTCCGGTTCGCACATATCGCAGTTGATGCATTTTTTGGTAATTAACAGCGCCATCAGGAAAGTCTCAGAAACAACACAAACAGGGCGGGCATTATACGCCCATTTTCTGCTCAGACCAGCTTTTTCACCAGCGCTTCGCTATGGCGAATGCGCTCCGGCGCCCGCTCCAGATCCTGCTGCACCAGCCCCATAAACAGCAGGTCGGTGAGCATCATTTGCGCGCTGGTGGAGGAGATGGCCGCGCTGCGCGTCGCCTGCTCTTCGGCAATGGTATACAGGCAGTGGGTTGCCTGCTGCTGCAGGGCGTTAGGGCTAAAGCCGGTGATCGCCAGGATCTTGCAGCCCACGCGCAGCGCTTCACCTGCCGCCATATTGATCTCCCGGCGCTCACCGGAGTAAGAGATCGCCAGCAGCAGATCGTCGCTGGACATGGCCTGCACTGTCGCCAGCAGGGCGTGCATATCCTGCTCAGAAACCGCGTTGATGCCGATCTTCATCAGCTTCCAGCTAAAGCTACGCGCCACCAGACCGGACGCGCCGATGCCGGTGACGATCACCCGCCGGGCATTGCGCAGCAGCGTGACGGCTTCCCGCAGCGTCTCTTCAGTATTGACGTCCAGCGAGGCATGCATGGCGGCGACATTGTCTTTAATGAGTTTCTCGCCGACCAGACGCAGCGGGTCGTCACCGCGAATGTGGTTATGTACCGGAACCGAGTGCGGATCCGGGCTGCTGGCCAGCGCTTCACTCAGCGCCAGCTTCAGCGCCGGAAAGCCTTTGAACCCCAGTTTCTGGGCAAATTTAACCACGCTGGACTGACTCACGCCGGCTTCCGCCGCCAGCTGCTGCGAGCTGAGGTGCCGGGTCTCATCGGGCTGGCTCAGAATATAATCGGCCAACTTTTTGTCGCTCGCCGCCAGGGTGGGATAGCGCTGACGAATACGCGTTAAACAGTTCATTGGAGCTCCGCTGGAGCCGTCCGGCTCGTGACTGACAGAATTTTTATTCGATTATAAGGGGTATACCACGAATTAAAAATTCTTGAGCCACAATTTTTCCTTCGCCTGCTAATTTAATTGTTCCTTAACGGCAGGGGATGTTTTCCCTCTTCGCGGCGTAAGGCTGTTAAGCTTAACCTAACGAGAAGCGAGTCCTGACATAAGGAGGCAGTTTGCAGCACAATGAACGGAAAGTGGTGTTTTTCGATCTGGACGGAACCTTGCATCAGCAGGATATGTTCGGCAGTTTCCTGCGCTACCTGCTGCGTAATCTGCCGCTAAACCTGCTGCTGGTGGTGGCGATGGGGCCGGCGATCCTTGCCGGGCTGGCGGTGTGTGGGCGGGCGGCGCGCTGGCCAATGAGCCTCCTGCTGTGGGCGTCAACCTTTGGCCGTCGCGAGGCGGTACTGAAGCGGCTGGAAGCGGAATTTGTCGGCTGGTTTCGCCATCATGTGACGGCGTTTCCGGTGGTTCATGCGCGGCTCACGGCCTACCTGACCAGTACCGATGCCGACGTCTGGTTAATCACCGGCTCGCCGCAGTCGCTGGTGGAGCAGGTCTATCGCGATACTCTCTGGCTGCCGCGGGTGAATCTGATAGCCAGCCGCACCGCGCGCCGCTGGGGCGGCTGGGTATTGACCCTGCGCTGCCTGGGGCATGAAAAAGTGGTGCAGCTGGAGAAAAAGATTGGCGCGCCGCTGCGGCTGTACAGCGGCTATAGCGACAGCGAGCAGGACAACCCGTTGCTCGGCTTTTGCCAGCATCGCTGGCGGGTAACGCCTCAGGGAGAGCTCCAGCAGCTGGAGTAATAGTGTGTAATTGATAGCGCCCATGTATAATGCGCCCCGCTTTTTCTGCTGGAGTGGCCGCTGTGTCTGACCTCGAACTCAATGATGAATACTGGATGCGTCATGCCCTGACGCTGGCAAAGCGCGCCTGGGAAGAGGGCGAGGTGCCGGTGGGCGCGGTGCTGGTGTATAACAACCAGGTCATCGGCGAGGGCTGGAACCGGCCGATCGGCCGTCACGACCCCACCGCTCACGCGGAAATTATGGCTTTACGCCAGGGCGGGCTGGTGCTGCAAAACTATCGCCTGATCGACGCCACGCTGTACGTGACCCTGGAGCCTTGCGTCATGTGTGCTGGCGCCATGGTGCACAGCCGTATCGCCCGCCTGGTCTTTGGCGCCAGGGATGCCAAGACCGGTGCCGCTGGCTCGCTAATAGATGTCCTGCACCATCCGGGAATGAATCATCGGGTTGAAATAAGCGAAGGCGTGCTGGCGGAGTCCTGCTCTACCATGCTGAGCGACTTCTTTCGCTGGCGGCGGGAAGAGAAAAAAGCGCTGAAGAAAGCCCGGGAGCAGACCGGAGAAGGTTAATACAGGTGGCCGGGGAGTTTTAACCGGGCATTATCCATCTGCTTATCGGCGCGAAACTTGAAAAAGGGCAGGGTGGTCTCCTGCGGCTGTTCGAGTTCATTCGGGAGCACGGCCGGGTAATCCTCCGCCAGGGCCAGCGTTTGCTGTTGCTGGCGCTCCTTCTCTGACAAATAGCCGACAAGGCTTATCTGATATTTGCGGATGTTTTCCACATAGGCGTAGGCCTCATGGCCGCGCGCGTAGCCGTATTTAAGTTTGCTGTAATAGGGCTTCTGGCTCAACAGGGGTAAACGCAGCTTAACGTCTGCCCAGCTGTTGGGATTGCCTTTTTGTTTGCGGGTGAGCGCCATGGCGTCCAGCATATGGGCATAGCCCATATTGTAAGCAGCCAGCGCAAACCAGATGCGTTCGTCTTTCGGAATCGAATCCGGCACTTTATCCATCATATCCTGCAGATAGCGCATGCCGCCGTCGATACTCTGCGCCGCATCGGTCCGGTCAGTCAGTCCCAGACTTTGCGCGGTGTTGCGCGTCAGCATCATCATGCCGCGCACGCCGGTGGGGGAAGTGGCCTGCGGATCCCAGTGGGATTCCTGCCAGGCGATCGCGGCCAGCAGGCGCCAGTCAATCTCGCGGGCGTACTTTTCAAATAGTGGCTGCACGTCCGGGAGAATATTTTCCACTGCACGGAGGAAGGTGCGGGTGTCGACATAATCGAAGTCGTTGCCGTGGCCGAGGTATTTCTCCTCCAGGCGCGCCAGCGTCCCGTCTTCATTAATGTTATTGAAGAAATCAAGCATTGCGGCCGACAGCGAATTATCTTCGCCCCGGGCGCTAAACCAGGTGACCGGCTGTTCGTCGGTGATATCCAGGGCCACCGCCAGCTCCGGATGGACGCGCTGAAACAGGCTGACGGCCACCGAATCGGCGACGGTGTAATCGAGTTTGCCGTCAATCACCGCCTGCATCAGCGCCGTGGTACCGCGCTTCTCGTCCACGCGCCAGGTAAGATCCGGATATTTCTCCGCTTTTAAGGCCTGCAGGTCGTTGATCGCCACGTGGCCCGGAGCGATAGTGAGTTGCTCGGCGGTTAGCGACGCGAGAGTGCGCGGCCGGATATTACCGACACGATAGACCAGCTGTTGGGAAACAGAATAGTAGGTGGGGCCAGCCTGGTAGTTTTTCACCCGCTCCTGGTTATAAACCAGACCGGCAGCCAGCATATCGGCCTGACCGTCGTCGAGGTCGTCAAACAGCTGGCTGATATTCTGCCGGACGGTTATCTTAAGCGTCACGCCCAGATAGTCAGCAAACTGCTTCGCCAGTTCATAATCCAGACCGAACGTTTTATCGTTCATGGTGGCGAAGGTCATCGGCGAGTTGATGGTGCTGATGCGCAGCTCGCCGCGAGCGATAATACCCGCCACCCGGTTCTCGGGTTTACTGGACCAGGGGATTGACGGCCACAGGGCCGCCGCCAGCAAAAGGGTGACAATGCCGATCAGCAGATAATTAATCTTTAATTTTTTCAGAGCGTTAATCTTCTGCAGCTTCAGGTTCCTCAGCAGGCGATGTCCGGAAAAAACGCAAGGTTGTCGTCGAATGTGCGGCATTCTGCTTAAGAATGCGCCAGTTGGCAACTTATTCGCGATGGTCGTCACATTTATTGATAAACAGCATCAATGATTTTATTTCTACGCAAACGGTTTCGTCGGGGCGCAGGATTCACTATAATGACGCCCGTTTCCCCCCCTGGCTCACCCTGAAAGCTTCGAAGACGAGAGACTTATGATGGAAATTTTGCGTGGTTCACCTGCACTGTCGGCATTCCGTATCAATAAACTGCTGGCACGATTTCAGGCGGCCAACCTTCCGGTAAGCGCCATATATGCCGAGTATATTCATTTTGCCGATCTGAACGCCTCGCTGAGCGCTGACGATCGCGAGCGCCTGGCGCGACTGCTTCAGTATGGCCCGAGCTTAAGCAGCCATACCCCGACCGGTAAATTACTGCTCGTGACCCCTCGCCCTGGCACCATCTCTCCCTGGTCTTCTAAAGCTACCGATATCGCTCACAACTGCGGTCTGACTCAGGTCGTGCGCCTGGAGCGCGGCGTGGCGTATTACGTTGAAGCCTCAACCCTGACCGAAGCGCAGTGGACCGCCGTGGCGGCGGAACTGCACGACCGCATGATGGAGAGCGTCTTCGACGCCCTGGAAGCGGGCGAGACGCTGTTTGCCCATCATCAGCCGACGCCGGTCACCAGCGTTGACCTGCTGGGCGAAGGCCGTCAGGCGCTGATTGACGCCAACCTCCGTCTGGGGCTGGCGCTGGCAGATGACGAAATTGACTACCTGCAGGATGCGTTTACCCGTCTGGGCCGCAACCCGAACGATATTGAGCTGTATATGTTCGCTCAGGCGAACTCTGAGCATTGTCGCCACAAGATTTTCAACGCCGACTGGATCATCGACGGCGAACAGCAGCCGAAGTCGCTGTTCAAAATGATCAAAAACACCTTCGAAAAAACGCCGGACTACGTCCTGTCGGCCTATAAAGATAATGCCGCGGTGATGGAAGGGTCTGAAGTGGGGCGCTATTTTGCCGACCACCAGACCGGGCGCTACGACTTCCATCAGGAGCCGGCGCACATACTGATGAAGGTGGAAACCCATAACCACCCGACGGCCATCTCTCCATGGCCGGGCGCGGCAACCGGCTCCGGCGGCGAAATCCGTGATGAAGGCGCCACCGGCCGCGGCGCGAAGCCGAAAGCGGGCCTGGTGGGCTTCTCGGTTTCCAACCTGCGTATTCCGGGCTTCGAGCAGCCGTGGGAAGAAGATTTCGGTAAACCGGACCGCATTGTCACCGCCCTGGACATCATGACCGAAGGCCCGCTGGGCGGCGCGGCGTTTAACAACGAGTTTGGTCGTCCGGCGCTGAACGGCTACTTCCGCACCTATGAAGAGAAAGTCACCAGCCACAATGGCGAAGAGCTGCGCGGCTACCACAAACCGATCATGCTGGCCGGCGGTATCGGCAACATCCGCGGCGAGCATGTGCAGAAGGGCGAGATTACCGTCGGGGCGAAGCTGATCGTGCTGGGCGGCCCGGCGATGAACATCGGTCTCGGCGGCGGCGCGGCCTCTTCTATGGCCTCCGGCCAGTCCGATGCCGACCTCGATTTCGCCTCCGTACAGCGTGACAACCCGGAAATGGAACGCCGCTGTCAGGAAGTGATCGACCGCTGCTGGCAGCTGGGCGACGCCAACCCGATCCTCTTTATCCACGACGTTGGCGCGGGCGGTCTCTCCAACGCCATGCCGGAGCTGGTGAGCGACGGCGGCCGCGGCGGTAAATTCCAGCTGCGCGATATTCTCAGCGATGAGCCAGGGATGAGCCCGCTGGAGATCTGGTGTAACGAATCGCAGGAGCGTTATGTTTTGGCGGTCGCCCCGGAGCAACTGCCGCTGTTCGACGAACTGTGTCGCCGCGAACGCGCGCCTTATGCCGTTATCGGCGAAGCTACCGCGGAGCAGCACCTGAGCCTGAGCGACAGCCACTTTAACGATCAGCCGATCGACCTGCCGCTGGACGTTCTGCTCGGCAAAACACCGAAAATGACCCGCGATGTGCAGACCCTGAAAGCCCAGGGCAGCGCGCTGGATCGCCAAGCGATTACCCTTGCCGATGCGGTAAATCGTGTTCTGCACCTGCCGACGGTGGCCGAGAAAACCTTCCTCGTGACCATCGGCGACCGCACCGTGACCGGTATGGTCGCCCGCGACCAGATGGTCGGCCCGTGGCAGATCCCGGTGGCCAACTGCGCGGTGACCACCGCCAGCCTCGACAGCTACTACGGCGAAGCGATGGCGATGGGCGAGCGCGCCCCGGTTGCCCTGCTGGACTTCGCGGCCTCTGGCCGTCTGGCCGTCGGCGAAGCGCTGACCAACATCGCCGCCACGCAGATTGGCGAGCTGAATCGCGTGAAACTGTCAGCTAACTGGATGGCCGCCGCAGGTCACCCGGGCGAAGACGCTGGCCTGTATGAGGCGGTAAAAGCGGTAGGCGAAGAGCTGTGTCCGGCGCTGGGCCTGACCATTCCGGTCGGTAAAGACTCGATGTCGATGAAAACCCGCTGGCAGGAAGGCAGCGAGCAGCGCGAGATGACCTCCCCGCTGTCGCTGGTGATCTCCGCTTTCGCCCGTGTCGAAGATGTTCGTCATACCGTCACGCCGCAGCTTTCTACAGAAGATAACGCTCTGCTGCTGATCGACCTCGGTAAAGGGCACAACGCGCTGGGCGCGACGGCCCTGGCGCAGGTCTATCGCCAGCTCGGCGACAAGCCGGCTGACGTGCGCGATGTTGCCCAGCTGAAAGGCTTCTGGGACGCGATGCAGGCCCTGGTGGCGCAGCGTAAACTGCTGGCCTACCACGACCGCTCCGACGGCGGCCTGCTGGTGACTCTGGCGGAAATGGCCTTTACCGGCCACTGTGGCCTGGAAGCAGATATCGCCGCGCTGGGCGATGATCGTCTGGCCGCGCTGTTCAACGAAGAGCTGGGGGCGGTGATCCAGGTGCGCGCTGCAGACCGTGAGGCGGTGGAAGCCATTCTGGCGGTTAACGGCCTGGCAGACTGCGTGCATTACCTTGGTAAAGCGGTCGAGGGCGATCGCTTCGTGCTGACCGCCAACGGTCAGACGGTGTTTAGCGAGAGCCGCACTACGCTGCGCATGTGGTGGGCGGAAACCACCTGGCAGATGCAGCGTCTGCGCGACAACCCGGCCTGCGCCGATCAGGAGCACGAGGCGAAAGCCAATGACGCCGATCCGGGCCTCAATGTGAAGCTTTCGTTTGAGATTAATGACGACATTGCGGCGCCGTACATTGCCACCGGCGCGCGTCCGAAAGTGGCCGTCCTGCGCGAGCAGGGGGTGAACTCCCACGTTGAAATGGCGGCAGCCTTCCATCGCGCCGGCTTTGACGCCATCGACGTGCATATGAGCGACCTGCTGGCGGGCCGCACCGGTCTGGGGGATTTCCATGCCCTGGTGGCCTGCGGCGGCTTCTCCTATGGTGACGTGCTGGGCGCGGGTGAAGGCTGGGCGAAGTCGATTCTGTTCAACGAGCGCGTGCGCGATGAGTTCGCGACGTTCTTCCATCGTCCGCAGACGCTGGCGCTCGGCGTGTGCAACGGCTGTCAGATGATGTCCAACCTGCGCGAGCTGATCCCGGGCAGCGACCTGTGGCCGCGCTTTGTGCGTAACCAGTCTGACCGCTTCGAAGCGCGCTTTAGCCTGGTGGAAGTGACGCAAAGCCCATCCCTGCTGCTGGAAGGCATGGTTGGCTCACGGATGCCGATTGCGGTCTCCCACGGCGAAGGTCAGGTGGAAGTGCGCGACAGCGCGCATCTGGCCCAGCTGGAGAGCAAAGGTCTGGTGGCGCTGCGCTTCGTGGATAACTTTGGCAAAGTGACCGAAACCTATCCGGCGAACCCGAACGGTTCCCCGAACGGTATCACCGCGGTGACCAGCGAAAGCGGGCGCGCGACCATCATGATGCCGCACCCGGAACGCGTCTTCCGCACCGTAAGCAACTCCTGGCACCCGGAGAACTGGGGCGAGGACAGCCCGTGGATGCGTATCTTCCGTAACGCGCGTAAACAGCTGGGTTAACCTTCCGGCAGCGCCTCATGTGAATGTATCAGCCCCCTGCTCAGGCAGGGGGCTTTTTTTATCTGTGATGGCCGGCACGCCAGGGTGTCGGGAATTGCCGACAACCCCTATGTTATGGTGTCGTCAATAGGAGACACTTAACATATTGATTTTATTGAGCAGTGGTGCGGCGCCTGTTTAGTGTCGTCAATTAGCGACAATATGAATAAAAAATGTACGGTTCCGGTATGGCAATGATCGTGAGCTAATATCATATATATCAGCGTGTTAATAAAATGTTTTGAAAGGTGGCATAGTTCATGCATAATATTAACCAGTGGCTCATTCACCTTCTTATGTCAGCCCCTTCGGGACGCGCTACATAAACTTCGAATGACGCACAAACAGGTGCCTGCCGTCCAACTCCTGATAACAGCCTGGCTTTATCAGACATCGGGCGAAACGTCGAGTAAGGCACCGCCTCATTCCTGAACAAAGCCAGGCCTTGCGCCTGGCTTTGTTGTTTCTGCGGCGCAGTAACCAGCGGTAGCGCTTTTCTCCGGCGCGCTCCTCAGTTAGCATCGACCAGAGCTAATGATTGAGACAACATCCTTGAAGCGACTCTCTCTTTTTCCCCGTTCGCTGCGTCAACTGGTGACGCTCTCCTTTGTGCTGATCCTGCTGCCGCTGTTGGTGCTGGCGTGGCAGGCCTGGCAGAGCCTGAATGCCCTTAGCGCCCAGGCGGCGCATATTAACCGCACTACGCTGGTCGATGCCCGACGCAGCGAGGCGATGATCAATGCCGCGCTGGAGATGGAGCGCAGCTATCGCCAGTACTGCGTGCTGGACGATCCGACGCTGGCGCGGGTGTATCAGAATCAGCGACAGCGCTACAGCCAGATGCTGGATGCCCATGCCGGCGTGCTACCGGACGAGAAACTCTGGCAGGCGCTGCGTCAGGACGTCAGCGATCTGGCGCAGTTGCAATGTAAAAATAGCGGCCCCGATGCCCAGGCGGCCGCCAGACTGGAAGTTTTCGCCAGCAATAACAGCGATATGGTGCAGGCGACCCGGGCAGTCGTCTATTCCCGCGGCCAGCAGCTGCAGCAGGAGATTGCCGAACGCGGCCAGTTTTTCGGCTGGCAGGCGCTGGTGCTGTTTCTGCTGAGCCTGGCGCTGGTGCTGCTCTTCACCCGCATGATTATCGGTCCGGTGAAAGGCATAGAAAGAATGATCAATCAGCTGGGAGCAGGGAAGTCGCTGGACGACGCCGCATTGTTTACCGGCCCGCGCGAGCTGCGCTCGGTGGGCAAGCGCATCATCTGGCTCAGCGAGCGCCTGGCGTGGCTGGAGTCGCAGCGGCATCAATTTCTTCGTCATCTGTCGCATGAGCTGAAAACCCCGCTGGCCAGTATGCGTGAAGGTACCGAGCTGTTGGCCGACCGGGTCGCCGGGCCACTGACCCCTGAGCAGCAGGAGATCGTCGAGATCCTCGACAGCAGTAGTCGTAACCTGCAAAAGCTGATTGAACAGTTGCTGGACTACAACCGAAAACAGGCCGACAGCCCGGTGGCTCGCGAAGCGGTGGATCTGGTGGACCTGGTGGAAAACGTCGTGGCGGCGCACAGCCTGCCCGCGCGGGCTAAACTGATGCATACTGAACTGACGCTGCAGGCGCGGCGTTGCCTGGCAGAGCCTGCACTATTGATAAGCGTAATGGATAATCTCTACTCCAATGCGGTGCACTATGGCGCTGAATCCGGTAACATCCGTATCCACAGCTACCGGCACGGAGAGCAGGTGCGTATTGATGTCGCCAACAGCGGCGAACCGATCCCGGCCGCGGAAAAGAATATGATTTTCGAGCCTTTTTACCAGGGGAGTCACCAGCGTAAAGGGGCCGTTAAGGGCAGTGGGCTGGGGTTGAGTATCGCCCGCGACTGCGTCCGGCAGATGCAAGGGGAGCTCAGCTTAGTTGACGCGCCCGCCGGGCAGGTCTGTTTTCGCATTACGCTTCCCTCAGCGCCGGAATAATCCAACTTATGAATCGATATCGGGGAACTATGTCCCAATTCCTGGCCTGGCGCCGTTCCCTTCGCGGATGGCTGCTTTCAGGCATTGCTTGTCTGACGCTGGCGGGGTGTTCCGCCGGCTTTTCACCGCATACCGCGGAAGGTACCGCCGCCCCCGGGCAGGCGCAGCATCAGGTGGCCGATTTTGTCGCGGTAGACTGCGCGGACATCTGGGCCCACAGCAGCGATGCCAGCGACAAAAATCCCCTCTACTGGCTGCGGGGCATTGACTGTGCCGATCGCCTCGCACCGGCGCAGGCGCGGGCGGAGGCGAAACGCCATACCGACGACAGCTGGCAGGACGCGTTCCGTCGCGGCATCCTGCTTGCTGATGCCAAAATTACTCCCGACGAGCGTCGCGACCTGGTGGCGCGTCTCGATACCTTCAGCCCGCAAATCGCCGTTCAGGTCCGCCCGCTGTATCAGCTTTGGCGCGACGGCCAGACCCGTCAGCTGCAGCTGGTGGAAGAGCGTGCCCGTTACGCGAAGCTTCAGCAGTCCAGCGATAGCGAACTGGAGACGCTGCGACAGCAGGAGCAGGCGCTGCGCGAACAGCTGGAGCTGACCACCCGTAAGCTGGAGAACCTGACGGATATCGAACGCCAGCTCTCCAGCCGCAAGCCGGGCGGCAACTTCGGCAGCGAAAAAGTGCCGGAGGTGATCCATGACGATCCGTAAACCGGCGCGTTTGCTGCTGGTGGATGACGATCCGGGGCTGTTGAAGCTGCTGGGCATGCGCCTGGTCAGCGAAGGCTACAGCGTGGTCACCGCCGAGAGCGGGCCGGAAGCGCTGCGCGTGCTGGGGCGTGAGAAAGTGGATCTGGTGATTAGCGATCTGCGGATGGATGAAATGGATGGCCTGCAGCTGTTCAGCGAGATCCAGAAGGGGCTGCCCGGCATGCCGGTGATTATTCTCACCGCCCATGGTTCGATTCCCGACGCCGTGGCCGCGACCCAGCAGGGGGTGTTCAGCTTCCTGACCAAGCCGGTCGATAAAGATGCCTTGTATAAAGCCATTGATGAGGCGTTAGAGCAGCGCTCGCCGGCCACCGACGAAGCCTGGCGCCAGGCGATTGTCACCCGCAGCCCGCTGATGCTGCGCCTGCTTGAGCAGGCCGGGATGGTGGCGCAATCGGATGTCAGCGTGCTGATTAATGGCCAGAGTGGGACCGGGAAGGAGATCGTCGCCCAGGCGATCCATAACGCCAGCCCGCGTCATGATAAACCGTTCGTGGCGATCAACTGCGGCGCGCTGCCGGAACAGCTGCTCGAATCCGAACTGTTTGGCCATGCGCGGGGCGCCTTTACCGGCGCGGTCAGTAACCGTGAAGGATTATTCCAGGCCGCTGAGGGCGGTACGCTGTTTCTCGACGAGATCGGTGATATGCCGGTTGCGCTGCAGGTGAAGCTGCTGCGCGTCCTGCAGGAGCGTAAGGTGCGTCCGCTGGGCAGCAACCGCGATATCGAGATCAACGTGCGGATCATCTCCGCCACCCATCGCGACCTGCCGAAGGCGATGGCCCGCGGCGAGTTTCGTGAAGATCTGTTTTACCGACTCAACGTGGTGAATCTGAAGATCCCACCGCTTTCCGAACGGGCTGAGGATATCCCGCTGCTGGCTAATCATTTGCTGCGCCAGTCCGCCGATCGCCATAAGCCGTTTGTCCGGGCGTTTTCCAGCGATGCGATGAAGCGGCTGATGGCCGCCAAGTGGCCGGGTAACGTGCGCCAGCTGGTGAACGTGATTGAGCAGTGTGTGGCCCTGACCTCGTCGCCGGTGATTGGCGACGCGCTGGTGGAGCAGGCGCTGGAAGGAGAGAATACCGCGCTGCCGACCTTCGTGGAGGCGCGCAATCAGTTTGAGCTGAACTACCTGCGCAAGCTGCTGCAAATTACTAAAGGCAATGTCACCCACGCCGCGCGGATGGCAGGGCGCAACCGCACCGAATTCTATAAACTGCTGTCGCGCCATGAGCTCGACGCCAACGACTTTAAAGAGTAGCTCCGCAACATAGCGCAAGTTATGATACGGTAAGCAACCGGTTACGCGACTAAGACAGGAACACCATGAAAAAGATTGATGCGATTATTAAACCTTTCAAACTGGATGACGTGCGTGAAGCGCTGGCCGAAGTCGGCATCACCGGGATGACGGTGACGGAAGTGAAGGGCTTTGGCCGCCAGAAAGGTCATACCGAGCTGTACCGCGGCGCGGAGTACATGGTGGATTTTCTGCCAAAAGTAAAAATTGAAATCGTGGTGACCGACGATATCGTCGATACCTGTGTGGATACCATCATCCGTACGGCGCAGACCGGCAAGATTGGCGACGGCAAGATCTTTGTCTTCGACGTCGCGCGGGTCATTCGTATCCGTACTGGTGAAGAAGACGACGCGGCGATTTAATCCTCGCCGCTCGCTGCAGTATTGCCGGGTGACGCTGCGCTTACCCGGCCTACAAATCCCCGCGTCGTCGGGGCTTACAGGACCTTATGCGGGCCGAAACATTCGTAATGAATGTTGTCTTTATTAACCCCTAATTCTACCAGCTGCTTCGCTGCAAACTGCATAAACGCTACCGGGCCGCAAAGATAGAACTGCATCTGCGGGGCGCGAATATTGTCCGCCACTGCCGCTAAATCCATCAAACCTTCGCTATCAAAACGTCCAGTCTGACGGTCGGCTTCGCTCGGGTTGCGATACCACACGTGCGAGGTAAACGCCGGCAGCGCCGCGCCAAGCGCACTCACTTCATCGGCAAAGGCGTGAACGTCGCCATTTTCCGCCGCATGGAACCAGTTCACCTGACCCTGATGACCGCTCTTCGCCAGCGCATCCAGCATCGCCAGCATCGGCGTTTGCCCGACGCCCCCGGAGAGCAGGGTGACCGGCGTCTGTGGCTCAACGTTAAGGAAGAAGTCACCCGCCGGGGCGGCTAAATAGACCACATCGCCTTCGCTGGCATGGTTATGCAGCCAGCTGGAAACCTGACCGCCGTCCTCACGTTTTACCGCGATGCGGTAGCCTTTGCCGTCTGCTTTGCGGGTTAAAGAGTATTGACGAATTTCCTGATAGTCGAAGCCTTCCGGTTTCAGCCAGATGGCCAGGTACTGCCCCGGCTGGTAATCGGCGACCGGCTGACCGTCGACTGGAGCCAACTCAAAGCTGGTGATGAGCTGGCTGCGCGGGGTTTTCTTCACGATGCGGAACGCGCGGGTCCCTTCCCAGCCGCCGGTTTTACTGGCGTTTTGCTGATAAATTTCTGCTTCGCGGCCGATAAAGACGTTCGCCAGCACGCCGTAAGCTTTTCCCCAGGCATCAAGCACGTCCTGACCCGGGCTGAACATTTCATCGAGGGTCGCCAGCAGATGGCTGCCAACGATGTTGTACTGCTCCGGTTTGATCTGGAAGCTGGTGTGTTTCTGGGCGATTTTTTCCACCGCCGGCAGCAGGGCGGGCAGGTTATCGATATTGCTGGCGTAGGCGGCAATGGCGTTGAATAACGCTTCGCGCTGATCGCCGTTGCGCTGGTTGCTCATGTTGAAGATCTCTTTGAGCTCCGGATTATGCGCGAACATACGATCGTAGAAATGGGCGGTGAGCTTTGGGCCGGTCTCTACCAGCAGGGGGATGGTGGCTTTGACCGTGGCGATGGTTTGAGCGTCGAGCATAGCGTGCTTCCTTGTGTGTTATCTTATTGATGTATTTTAAATGCATCTTATAGAAATAACCCTGCTATGTAAATGGTTCTTTAACACTTAACCCCGATGCCGTTACAACATGAAGAATTTGCATCACAAACCTGAAAAGAAATCCGTTGATAATGAGAGAGACGTTATTGCTCAAAGCCTTGTGTCATGCGGAGCCAATCGTTTGCGTAAAATCCTTTGTCAAGACCTGTTATCACAGAATGATTAGGTTATACTGTGGGCCGTTGTCCAATCGGACCGCCTTTTTAGGCCGAAATTTTATTGTTAGCTGAGTCAGGAGATGCGGATGTTAAAGCGTGAAATGAACATTGCCGATTATGATGCCGAACTGTGGCAGGCTATGGAGCAGGAAAAAGTACGTCAGGAAGAGCACATCGAACTGATCGCCTCCGAAAACTACACCAGTCCGCGCGTCATGCAGGCGCAGGGCTCTCAGCTGACCAACAAATATGCTGAAGGGTATCCGGGCAAGCGTTACTACGGCGGCTGTGAATATGTCGACGTGGTTGAGCAACTGGCTATCGACCGCGCGAAAGAACTGTTCGGCGCTGACTATGCTAACGTCCAGCCGCACTCCGGCTCTCAGGCTAACTTTGCGGTCTACACCGCGCTGCTGCAGCCGGGCGATACCGTGCTCGGTATGAACCTGGCGCAGGGCGGCCACCTGACTCACGGCTCTCCGGTTAACTTCTCCGGCAAACTGTACAACATCATCCCTTACGGTATTGATGAGTCCGGTAAAATTGACTATGACGACATGGCGAAGCAGGCTCAGGAACACAAACCGAAGATGATCATCGGTGGTTTCTCCGCTTACTCCGGTATCGTTGACTGGGCGAAAATGCGTGAAATCGCCGACAGCATCGGCGCTTACCTGTTCGTCGATATGGCGCACGTGGCTGGCCTGATTGCCGCGGGTGTGTATCCGAACCCGGTTCCGCATGCTCACGTTGTGACCACCACCACCCACAAAACCCTGGCGGGTCCGCGCGGCGGCCTGATCCTGGCGAAAGGCGGTAGTGAAGAGCTGTACAAAAAACTGAACTCTGCCGTGTTCCCAAGCGCGCAGGGCGGCCCGCTGATGCACGTTATCGCGGCGAAAGCGGTGGCGCTGAAAGAAGCGATGGAGCCAGAGTTTAAAGTTTACCAGCAGCAGGTTGCGAAAAACGCCAAAGCAATGGTGGAAGTGTTCCTGAACCGCGGCTACAAAGTGGTTTCTGGCGGGACTGAGAACCACCTGTTCCTGCTGGATCTGGTGGATAAAAACCTGACCGGTAAAGAAGCTGACGCCGCCCTGGGCCGCGCCAACATCACCGTGAACAAAAACAGCGTGCCGAACGATCCGAAGAGCCCGTTCGTGACTTCCGGTATCCGTATCGGTTCTCCGGCTGTGACTCGCCGCGGCTTTAAAGAAGCGGAAGTCAAAGAGCTGGCTGGCTGGATGTGTGACGTGCTGGACAATATCAATGATGAAGCGGTCATTGAACGTGTGAAAGGCAAAGTGCTGGATATCTGCGCCCGCTTCCCGGTTTATGCGTAAGCGTTAACGTTGCAATAAAAAAGGCCGCGATTGCGGCCTTTTTTGTGTCTGCTGATTAGCGGCGGTCGAGCGAAATCGCTCCGGGGCCGGTAATCGCCAGCAGCAGAAAAGCGCCGGCGATGCTGACGTTTTTCCAGAAATTAATCATGTTCGGCAATACCGCATCGCCGGTCATATCCCAGTAATGATGGCCAATCACCGCCGTACCCAGCGTATAAAAAATAAAGATGACCGCCAGCGGGCGGGTGAAAAAGCCCAACACAATTAAGATCGCGGCAGGGACCTCCATTATCACAGCGATAATCGCCGCCAGCGTCGGCATCGGCGCGCCGGAGGCGGCCATGTACTGCACCGTACCGCCAAAGCCTAACAGTTTCGGATAACCAAAAAGGATAAACAGGACCACCACGGCGATGCGGGCGATGAGCAGCAGCAAGGAGCGGGAAGCGCCAAAATCAAAATAGCGGAGTGTGTTCATAATCAGCTCGTTATGAGAGAAGTGTGATTTAAACGTAATACACAAATTTGCCCGCCGCCATGGAGAGAAAATAATAATGTTGCGCTTCGTTTCATCAGGATTTGGCTGCGGGGTTGCTCGCACTTTGATGCCCGGTTATCGGATTTTATTTAATACAACCGGCGATGGGATGGTGCTCGCTCTGTGATGTGTGTCACGATTTAAAGACAAATGTACTCAACTTCCATATAGAGAGTGAGACACCGGTTTACTCAAGATGGGGTTTGTCGCCAGACTGTCGCCACCATTCGGGAGGAAATCATGGTCTTGCACTCCACGCGCTGGCTGGCGCTCAGTTATTTCACCTACTTTTTTAGCTACGGTATTTTTCTGCCCTTCTGGAGCGTCTGGCTGGCCGGAAACGGGCTGACTCCGGAAACCATCGGCCTGTTGCTTGGCGCTGGCCTGGTGGCTCGTTTTCTTGGGAGCCTGCTGATTGCCCCGCGGGTCAGCGATCCCTCCCGGCTCATTGCCGCGTTGCGCGTGCTGGCCCTGTTAACCTTACTTTTCGCGCTGGCCTTCTGGGTCGGCAGTCACGTGGCATGGCTGCTGGCGGTCATCATCGGCTTCAACCTGTTCTTTTCGCCGCTGGTGCCGCTGACGGATGCCCTGGCCAATACCTGGCAAAAGCAGATCACCATGGACTATGGCCGGGTGCGGCTATGGGGCTCCATTGCCTTTGTCATCGGTTCGGCGCTGACCGGCAAGCTGGTCAGTCTGTTTGACTACCGGGCGATCCTGCTGATGTTAAGCCTGGGTGTCGCCTCGATGCTGCTGGGTATGCTGCTTAAGCCGTCGGTGATGCCCCACGGGGAGTCGCGCCAGCAGCAGGGAGCAGGACTGACGGCCTGGCTGACGCTGGTACGCCAGAGCTGGCGCTTTCTCGCCTGCGTCTGTTTGCTACAGGGGGCGCACGCCGCCTACTACGGCTTTAGCGCCATCTACTGGCAGCAGGCCGGCTATTCTGCCTCGGCGGTCGGTTATCTGTGGTCGTTAGGCGTGGTGGCGGAAGTGGTGATCTTCGCGTTGAGTAAAAAGGTGTTCCGCCGCTTCAGCGCACGCGACCTGCTGCTGCTCTCCGCCGTCTGCGGGCTGATTCGCTGGGGACTGATGGGCTGGACCACGGCGCTGCCGGGACTCCTCCTTGCGCAGATCCTTCACTGTGGCACCTTCACGGTGTGTCACTTGGCGGCGATGCGCTATATCGCCGCCCGTCAGGGCAGCGAAGTGATCCGCCTGCAGGCCGTCTATTCTGCGGTGGCGATGGGCGGGAGTATTGCCATCATGACCGTCTTCGCCGGTTTCCTCTATCAGCACCTGCACCAGGGCGTGTTCTGGGTAATGGCCCTGCTGACGATCCCGGCGCTGATTATCCGGCCAAAAGCGGTGGCGACCTAGTCCTCAAGCATCGCGCAGATATGCTGCTGCTGGCGTTCAGTGAAGCAGTTCTCCGCGTGGATCAGCGGCGGCGAAAACAGCGGTAGCGCCGTCGCATAAGGGGTGACGATAAGCGTCACCCCTTTGGGCGCACCTTCCTTCTGAAAGCGTTCTACGCTCTGGTATTTGATATTCAGCGGCAGCAGCGTGAGTTCGCGCAGCTGCTGTTCCAGAGCCTCTTCTATAGCCGGGTTGTCATCGGTTAGCAACAGCACCTGTTTTTCGTGCAGGTCGCTTTTCTGCATCAGCCAGGCGCCAAAGATCACCGCGATTAAGCCGGTCTCTTCCTCATTAAAGCGGATGTGCCAGGCCTCCTCGAATTCGCTCAATGCCGCCTGGGTGGTACGCAGTAAGCGAGGATAGAGCCGGCTCACTTCCTCCGTGAGCGTGCTGTCGATGCCGATGGCAAACACGCTGCGGATCAACGCCTGCGATAAATGAATATAGAGTTGATCGCTGAGCCCCTGCTCATCACTGAAAGCTCTGCCGGCGAGGACCTGGAAGCGATGGATCAGGCCGGAGATAGCCAGTCGCAGGCGGCGATCGTGCGGGTGACCGTCGCGGACCGGGTCGGGGGTTTTGAGCAACATAAACAGTAGCGAGAGGAAGAAGGGCTCTCCAACATGCGGCGGAGCGCCGACCCGGCGCTGCCAGTGGCGGACAATCTCCTGCGCCAGGGTAAACTCGGCGGCGGTCTGGGCCCAGCGCTGCTGTTCATCATTGAAGTCCGGAGAGTATCCCCGGTGATGCTCAAGCAGACAGTACTGCAGATATAAGCGCAGAAACTGCACGTCGCGGCAGTCAAACTGGCGATTGAGCGCCCGCGCGCAGCGGTTCACCAGCGCCTGCAGATTGGTATCATCGTATAAGGTACGGGCAATGCCTTCCTGTTTAAGCTGCGTTTTCAGGGCCGGGGTAAAATGATGATTGACGAACTGCGGGCAGAGGCGTAGCCCCCGCCGCAGCGCATGCAGCAGACATAAACGTTGGTCGAGCGCGGCGCCTTCAATCCGATAGCTGCCGTCCACCTCTGACCGGAGGGTCAAACGGTGGTAACGCTGAATTTCGCGTCCGGTCTCCTCAATATCCTGCCGGGCCGTGGTCTCATCAACGAGGTTGATCCTGCCAAGCCGTTCAGTCGTCACCGACTGTCCGGGCAGATAAAACATCAGGAGCACCTGGCTACGGCGCTGTGGACTGGAAAGCGCAGATGGTGGTTCAATGACGGTCATCATCTGGTAAGTTCCAGTTAGGGTTTTCGCTAAGAATAGACAATGGCAGAGGCGGGGGCAGGGCGAAACGCCCGCTTTAGCTCAGGATTGCTGGTGAAGTTCACAGAATTTTTCACGTGAGGAACAGATGAACAGAGTGAAACAATGCACCAGCGCGGCGTTTTTCATGGTTTTATCATTTTCAGCCGCCGCGCATCCGCATAGCTTCATTAGTTTGCAGAGCGAGCCGGTGGTTAAAGACGGTCTGCTGAGCGGGTTTAAAATGCGCTGGACCATGGATGAAATTACCTCATCGGATCTGCTCTATGACGCCGGTAACGCCAAACCGGGCAGCGAAGTATGGAAAAAGCTGGCGGCGGAGGTGATGGCCAACGTACTCGGCCAGCACTATTTCAGCGAGCTGTGGCACAACGGCCAGCGGGTGAAATTTGAAAATCGTCCCGACGGCTATGGCCTCGAGCGTGACGGACTGCAGGCGGTACTGACCTTTACGCTGCCGCTGGCGACGCCGCAACCCGTTGCCGGGCAGACGTTTACCTTTTCCACCTTCGACCCGACCTACTACGTCGACATGTTTTATGACAAGGATAGCGATTTTTCCCTGCCCACCGCGCTGCGGGCCGCCTGTAAGGCAACGGTGATGACGCCAAAACCGAACGACAAAATGCTCTCGTACGCCCAGTCGCTGGATAAAGCGGATGCGCCGCCGGAGGATATGGCGCTGGGCAGCTATTTTGCCCAGAAGGTGACCCTGACATGTCAGTAATTTTCACCCCCCGCGCGCGATCCTCGCGCTGGAAAGCGCTGTGGCCGCTGGCGCTGTTGCTGGCTGTGAGCATCATCGGCGGCATTTGGCTATGGCGGGCGTGGCCGCAGGTGCTGATGCAGAGTGCGGTCTGGCAGCGCTCGTTGAATCTGGAACTCAGCCGCCTGCTGCAGGCGGTGGCGGAGAACCCGGCAGCGGCGGGCCTGTCGCTGCTCGGGTTCAGTTTCGTTTATGGTGTGGTGCATGCCTTAGGGCCCGGCCATGGCAAAATTGTCATTACTACCTGGCTCGCCACCCATCCCTCGAAGCTGAAATCAAGCATTAACCTGACGCTGGCCGCCTCTTTATTACAGGGGCTGGTGGCCATCGCGCTGGTGGTCGTGGTGCTGGCGCTGCTGCAGCTGCCGGCGCGCCAGCTGCATCTCAGCAGTTTCTGGCTGGAGAAGGGCAGCTATCTGCTGGTGGGCGCATTAGGCTTGCTGCTGTGCTGGCGGGCGTTAAAAAAGCTGCGTCTGCTGCTGAGCCGGCCAACGTTTACCGCTTTTACCCCACATCATGTTCATCACGAGCATTGCGGCTGCGGGCATCAGCATCTCCCGGTGCCGGATCAGCTTCAGAGCGGCGACGACTGGCGGGCACGCGCCGCGATCGTCCTGTCGATGGGCATGCGCCCCTGCTCGGGAGCGATCATGGTGCTGCTGTTCAGTAAGGTGATCGGGGTGTTCAGTTGGGGAATGGCGGCAGCGCTGGCGATGGCGGCGGGGACCTCGTTGACCATCACGGCGCTGGCGCTGCTGGTGCACAGTTTTCGCCAGCTGGCGGTGAAGCTGGGTCAGCATCAGGCGCCGCCGCTGTGGCGTCAGGTGGGCTGGCTGACGCTGGCGCTGGCCGGCGGCGTGATTTTGCTGGCGGCGGCAGGAGTGATGTGGTTCACCGCGGTCCCGGCCGGCGGTGGGATCCGCCCGTTTTAGTCAGACGCCGGGCGCAAATCCGAAAGAGGGCGCCTGTGCTTGCCGCTGGCGAAGCGATGCTCTAGTTTTCCGCTTTTCGGCGGATGACAAGGAGTCGCTATGGCCGCAAATATCGTTTCTTCCGCACCGAGCGGGCGGTTTTATTATGGCTGCGCCGGTGCCGCCGGGCTGCTGGCGGGCCTGGCGATCGTCTACTGGTTTCCGGCGCTGGCCAGCTGGTGGCCGTCAGATCTGGTGCGCGTCTACCACGCCATGTCGTATGTCATGGGATTCGGGGTGTCGCGTATCGGGGATATCCCGCTGGTGGCCTACGCCACCTTAACGCTGTCGGGTTTCGTCATGGCTTTTTGCCACCCCGGGCACAGTAAACTGCCCATTGTTGCCTGGGCTGTGCATAATCAGCCTTCGCTACGGGAGATGGTCGATTGGATCCTGCGCAGCTGGGTATTGCAGTTCGGTTTCCTGGTGATCATTTTCTGGCGTTTTGCTTTCATGGGGAAGCTGACCAGCTATCGGCTGATGCAGTTCGTGGGCATCTTTAACGACGTCTGCTATCTGGCCACGCTGGTGCTGGCTGGGATACTGCTGCGCGATAGCTGGCGAGACTTTCAAGGCGTTTCCGCACCGGCAAGCAATATTCGCATTCCGCTGATCTTTGCCCTGAGCTTTTATCTGCCGTTTCAGCTGGTATGGATTTTACTCAGTGCGCAGCAGTTCGAGTTGCCGCTGTGGGGATGGCTGCTGCTGGTTCCGGCGATGGTCGGCGTGCTGTTAGCCCGCCTGGCGACAGTAGGAATAGCGTTGTGTTTCCGGCGCTGGCTGGGACCGCAGGGCTGCCTGCGCTGGCGCGGGCCGCTGGCCTTGTTTAGCGGCCTGACGGTACTGTGCATCGGCGGCAATGCGGTGATTCGCCAGATCCTCAACATGATAAAATGACATAAAAAAAGGAAGCCGCGGCTTCCTTTTTGACATCTGTAAGAGATTAACGCTTCAGCGCATCGCTCAGCTGCTCACGCATATTCGCCAGCATCGCTTTCACCACGCGCGGGTTACCGGCAACGATGTTGCCCGTCAGCAGGTAGTTATGGCCACCGGTGAAGTCGCAGACAATCGCGCCAGCTTCACGGGCGATCAGCTCGCCTGCGGCGAAATCCCAAGGCTTCAGGGCGATCTCAAAGTAACCGTCAACGCGGCCGGCGGCTACATAGGCCAGATCCAGCGCGGCAGAGCCGGTGCGACGGAAGTCGGCACATTCGGTAAACATGTTGCCGAGAATATTCATGTAAGTGGTGGCGTGCTGCTTCGCTTTGAACGGGAAGCCGGTCGCGATGATGGTGCCGTCGAGGTCGCGAGCGTTGCTGCCGCGCAGACGGTAGCCGTTCAGCTGCGCGCCCTGGCCGCGGGTCGCGGTAAACAGTTCGTTACGCATCGGATCGTAAACCACCGCGACTTCAGTACGACCTTTGATGCGTACGGCGATGGAAACAGAGAAGTGGGGCAGACGTTTAACGAAGTTGGTGGTGCCATCCAGTGGATCGATAACCCATTGAACATCCTGCTCTTCACCAGCGTGTTCACCGCTTTCTTCGGTGATAATGGTGTGCTGCGGGTAAGATTTGCGAATAGTTTCGATAATAATCGCTTCAGCGGCTTTATCGACGTTGGTCACAAAATCATTGCTGCCTTTCTGGCTGGTTTCTACGGTGTCTGGCGTTTCGTAGTGCTTGGCAATTAAATTACCCGCCTTGCGCGCGGCGCGCACGGCGATGTTCAGCATCGGATGCATCGGTCTCTCTCACTGGATGTTAAAGAACGGGAAAAAACGGCGCATATAATAACAGCGAAATCTGCTTATGTCTCCGTTTTATGGTAGCATGCCCGAATAATCTTTAGCCGAAGAACCATAATGCTGCAAAATATTCGAATCGTACTGGTAGAAACCTCCCACACCGGCAATATGGGCTCTGTAGCCCGCGCGATGAAAACCATGGGCTTAACTAACCTGTGGCTGGTCAACCCACTGGTCAAACCCGACTCACAGGCGATAGCCCTCGCCGCGGGCGCCAGCGATGTGATCGGTAACGCGCAGATCGTCGATACCCTTGATGAAGCCCTGGCGGGCTGCAGCCTGGTGGTGGGTACCAGCGCGCGCTCCCGCACACTGCCGTGGCCAATGCTCGATCCGCGCGAATGCGGCCTGAAAAGCGTCGCCGAGGGGCAGCATGCGCCGGTGGCGCTGGTCTTTGGCCGCGAACGCGTTGGCCTGACCAACGAAGAGCTGCAGAAGTGCCACTACCACGTGGCGATCGCCGCGAACCCGGAGTACAGCTCGTTGAACCTGGCGATGGCGGTGCAGGTTATCGCTTATGAAGTGCGGATGGCCTGGCTGGCGACGCAGGAGCAGGCGCAGCCTGCGGTTGACCATGAAGAGGCGCCGTACCCGCTGGTGGACGATCTGGAGCGTTTCTACGGCCATCTTGAGCAGACGCTGCTGGCGACGGGCTTCATCCGCCCGAATCATCCGGGGCAGGTGATGAACAAGCTGCGTCGTCTGTTCACCCGCGCGCGTCCGGAAAGTCAGGAGCTGAACATTCTGCGCGGCATGCTGGCGTCTATTGAGCAGCAGAATAAAGGTAAGTAAGCGCGTTAACGCCGGATGGCGCTTCGCTTATCCGGCCTACGAATCTACATCTCTGTTGTAGCCCGGGCGAGGCCTTTGGCCGACCCCGGGAGCGGCTCGAAATTAATAACGGCACGGAAAGCCAAATACCTGACTAAAACAGTCAAGTAAATAGTTGACCAAATTACTCGGGAATGTCAGACTTGGCCCTGCTATGCAATACCCATATTAATAAAAAGCCCGGCCAGGGGCGAGTTTGAGGTTAAGTAAGACATGAGACTGACATCTAAAGGGCGTTATGCCGTGACCGCGATGCTTGACGTTGCGCTCAACTCTGAAACGGGCCCGGTGCCGTTGGCAGATATTTCAGAGCGTCAGGGAATTTCGCTTTCCTATCTGGAACAGCTGTTCTCTCGCCTGCGTAAAAATGGCCTGGTTTCCAGCGTTCGTGGTCCAGGCGGTGGTTATCTGTTAGGTAAAGATGCCAGCAGCATCGCCGTCGGCGAAGTGATCAGCGCGGTAGACGAATCCGTTGACGCGACCCGTTGCCAGGGCAAAGGCGGCTGTCAGGGCGGCGATAAGTGCCTGACTCACGCGCTGTGGCGCGATTTGAGCGAACGCCTGACCGGCTTCCTGAACAATATCACCCTGGGTGAACTGGTGAATAACCAGGAGATCCTTGATGTGTCCGGCCGTCAGCATCAGCACGAAACCCAGCGCAATGCGCGCACCCAGGACGCGATCAACGTTAAGCTGCGCGCCTGAGTGACCCGTCCCGTTTCGGACTGCGGCTGACAGGGCGAGGCAGCACGAAACGGTCGGGACAACGATTATAAAGAGCTTTCAGAATCAGGCCGGGATGCGCCAGCATTCCGTGTACTCGGTCGTACATCAAGCCGGTTGCCTGATTCCTTGCATTGAGTGATGTACGGAGTTTAAGAGCAATGAAATTACCGATTTATCTCGATTACTCCGCAACCACGCCGGTGGACCCGCGTGTTGCCGAGAAAATGATGCAGTTCCTGACCATGGACGGGACCTTTGGTAACCCGGCCTCCCGTTCCCACCGTTTTGGCTGGCAGGCTGAAGAGGCGGTTGATATCGCCCGCAATCAGATTGCCGAGCTGGTCGGTGCCGACCCGCGCGAAATCGTCTTTACCTCTGGTGCGACTGAATCCGACAACCTGGCGATCAAGGGTGCAGCCAACTTTTATCAGAAAAAAGGTAAGCACATCATCACCAGCAAAACCGAGCATAAAGCGGTTCTGGATACCTGCCGTCAGCTGGAGCGTGAAGGCTTCGAGGTGACCTACCTGGCGCCGCAGCGCAACGGGATTATCGATCTCAAAGAGCTGGAAGCGGCGATGCGTGACGACACCATCCTGGTTTCCATCATGCATGTGAATAACGAAATCGGCGTGGTGCAGGATATCGCTACCATCGGCGAGATGTGTCGCGCCCGCGGTATCATTTACCACGTAGACGCCACCCAGAGCGTGGGCAAGCTGCCTATCGATCTGAGCCAGCTGAAGGTGGACCTGATGTCCTTCTCAGGCCATAAAATCTATGGTCCGAAAGGCATTGGCGCGCTGTACGTTCGCCGGAAACCGCGTATCCGTATCGAAGCGCAGATGCACGGCGGTGGCCACGAGCGCGGTATGCGTTCTGGTACTTTGCCTGTTCACCAGATCGTCGGCATGGGTGAAGCTTACCGTATCGCCAAAGAAGAGATGGAAAGCGAAATGGCGCGTCTGCGCACGCTGCGCAACCGTCTGTGGAACGGCGTGAAGGATATGGAAGAAGTTTATCTCAACGGCGACCTCGAGCAGGGCGCGCCGAACATTCTTAACGTCAGCTTCAACTACGTTGAAGGTGAGTCGCTGATTATGGCGCTGAAAGACCTGGCGGTTTCCTCCGGTTCAGCCTGTACTTCCGCGAGCCTTGAGCCATCCTACGTGCTGCGCGCGTTAGGTATGACTGATGAACTGGCGCACAGCTCTATTCGTTTCTCTTTAGGTCGTTTCACTACCGAAGAAGAGATTGACTACACCATCAAACTGGTTCGTAACTCCATCGGCCGTCTGCGCGATCTTTCTCCGCTGTGGGAAATGTTTAAGCAGGGCGTGGATTTGAACAGTATTGAATGGTCACATCACTAATTCGGCACCGATAAGGAGAATTCAACATGGCATACAGCGAAAAAGTTATCGATCATTACGAGAATCCGCGCAACGTCGGCTCTTTTGACAACAGCGACGAGAACGTCGGCAGCGGTATGGTCGGCGCGCCGGCCTGCGGCGACGTGATGAAGTTGCAGATTAAAGTCAACAATGAAGGTATCATTGAAGACGCGCGCTTCAAAACCTACGGCTGCGGTTCCGCCATCGCTTCCAGCTCCCTGGTCACCGAGTGGGTGAAGGGCAAATCCCTGGACGAAGCGCAGGCGATCAAGAACACCGATATCGCCGATGAACTGGAACTGCCGCCGGTGAAAATTCACTGCTCTATTCTGGCGGAAGACGCGATTAAAGCCGCGATTGCGGATTACAAAAGCAAACGTGAAGCAAAATAATTAGTTGAGGTTTTGTTATGTCGATTACTCTTAGCGACAGTGCTGCAGCGCGAGTCAATGCCTTTCTGGCGAACCGCGGTAAAGGGTTTGGCCTGCGCCTGGGCGTGAGAACCTCCGGCTGCTCGGGTATGGCCTATGTACTGGAGTTTGTTGACGAGCCGGCGGCAGAAGACACCGTGTTTGAAGACAAAGGCGTGAAGGTCGTGATCGACGGCAAAAGTCTGCAATTCCTCGACGGCACTCAGCTGGACTTCGTCAAAGAAGGTCTCAACGAAGGGTTCAAGTTCACCAACCCTAACGTCAAAGACGAGTGCGGCTGCGGCGAAAGCTTTAACGTATAATCGGTCATCCCCAACCCCACCGCGGTTACGCCGCGCGTGGGGTTTTCATTTAGATGCATGACCCTGAGGTTACTATGGACTATTTCACCCTCTTCGGGTTACCAGCCAGCTATACCCTCTCGCTTGAACAACTGGCTGTCCGGTATCAGGATCTGCAGCGCCAGTACCATCCGGATAAATTTGCCAGCGCGCCTGCTGCGGAACAGCTTGCGGCGGTTCAGCATTCCGCGACCATAAACCAGGCCTGGCAGACGCTGCGCCATCCGTTGACCCGGGCGGAATACCTCCTCTCGCTTCATGGCTTCGATCTGGCCAGCGAGCAGCATACCGTTCGCGATACCGCATTCCTGATGGAACAGCTGGAGCTACGCGAAGAGCTCGACGAGATCGGTAAGGCGAAAGACGATGCGCGGCTGGAAGCCTTTATCAAACGAGTGAAAGCGCTGTTTGATACCCGCCATCAACTGATGGTTGACCAATTGCATAATGAGAGCTGGGAGGCGGCGGCGGATACGGTACGTAAGCTCCGTTTTCTTGATAAACTGCGCAGCAGTGCTGAAGAACTCGAAGAAAAACTGCTCGATTTTTAATTTTCGGAAGCAATTATGGCCTTATTACAAATTAGTGAGCCCGGCCTGAGCGCCGCGCCGCACCAGCGTCGTCTGGCGGCCGGTATCGACCTGGGCACCACCAATTCTCTGGTGGCTACCGTGCGTAGCGGCCAGGCCGAAACCTTGCCCGACCATCAAGGCCGCTATCTGCTGCCGTCGGTGGTGAACTACCACGCTTCGGGGCTGACCGTCGGCTATGATGCCCGGCTTAACGCCGCCCAGGATCCTGCCAATACCATCAGCTCGGTGAAGCGAATGATGGGGCGCTCCCTCGCCGATATTCAAAACCGCTACCCGCATCTGCCGTATCAGCTGCAGGCCAGTGAAAACGGCCTGCCGATGATCCAGACCGCCGGCGGCCTGCTGAACCCGATTCGCGTCTCCGCCGACATCCTGAAAGCGCTGGCTGCCCGGGCAACCGAAGCGCTGGCTGGTGAACTCGACGGCGTGGTGATCACCGTTCCCGCTTATTTCGACGACGCTCAGCGTCAGGGGACCAAAGACGCGGCGCGTCTGGCGGGGCTGCACGTGCTGCGCCTGCTCAATGAGCCGACCGCGGCGGCTATCGCCTACGGCCTCGATTCCGGTCAGGAAGGGGTAATTGCGGTCTACGATCTCGGCGGCGGCACCTTTGATATTTCCATTCTGCGCTTAAGCCGCGGGGTGTTTGAAGTGCTGGCGACCGGCGGTGACTCGGCGCTCGGCGGCGATGATTTCGACCATCTGCTGGCCGACTATCTGCGCGAGCAGGCGGGCTTCAGCGACCGCAGCGATAACCGCCAGCAGCGTGAGCTGCTGGATGCCGCCATCGCGGCGAAAATCGCCCTCAGCGATGCCGAGGCAGCGCACGTCGAGGTCGGCGGCTGGCAGGGCGATATCACCCGCAGCCAGTTTAACGATCTGATTGCCCCGCTGGTAAAACGCACTTTACTGGCCTGCCGTCGCGCGCTGAAAGACGCCGGCGTTGAGGCGCAAGAGGTGCTGGAAGTGGTGATGGTCGGCGGTTCCACTCGCGTGCCGCTGGTGCGCGAACGCGTTGGCGAATTCTTTGGCCGCACCCCGCTGACCTCCATCGACCCGGACAAAGTCGTCGCCATCGGCGCGGCGATTCAGGCGGATATTCTGGTCGGCAACAAGCCGGACAGCGAACTGCTGCTGCTCGACGTTATCCCGCTGTCGTTAGGGCTGGAGACCATGGGCGGCCTGGTGGAGAAAGTGATCCCGCGTAATACCACCATTCCGGTGGCCCGCGCGCAGGAGTTTACCACCTTCAAAGATGGTCAGACGGCGATGTCCATTCATGTGATGCAGGGCGAGCGTGAGCTGGTGCAGGATTGCCGCTCGCTGGCGCGTTTTGCGCTGCGCGGGATCCCGGCTCTGCCAGCGGGCGGGGCGCATATTCGCGTCACCTTCCAGGTCGATGCCGACGGTCTGCTGAGCGTCACGGCGATGGAAAAATCGACCGGCGTGGAAGCCTCTATCCAGGTGAAACCGTCTTACGGTCTGACCGATGGCGAAATCGCCACCATGATTAAAGATTCGATGAGCTACGCCGAACAGGATGTCCAGGCGCGCATGCTGGCTGAACAGAAAGTGGAAGCCGCCCGCGTCCTGGAGAGCCTGACAAGCGCGCTGGCCGCCGACGCCGCGCTGTTAAGCGCCGCAGAGCGTCAGGTTATCGATGCTGCTGCGGAGCAGGTACGCGCCGCGGCGGCAGGCGACGACGCCGACGCCATTAAAGAAGCGATTAAAAATATCGACACACAAACCCAGGAATTCGCCGCCCGCCGTATGGATCAGTCGGTCCGTATCGCGCTGAAAGGCCAATCCGTGGACGAGGTTTAAAATGCCAAAAATTGTATTTCTGCCCCACCAGGACCTGTGTCCGGATGGCATCGTTGTGGAAGCTGAGACTGGTGAAACTATTCTGGATGCGGCGCTGCGTAGCGGCATCGAGATTGAACACGCCTGCGAAAAATCCTGTGCCTGCACCACCTGCCACTGCATCGTGCGTGAAGGCTTTGACTCGCTGGCGGAAAGTACCGAAGATGAAGACGATATGCTGGATAAAGCCTGGGGACTGGAACCGGACAGCCGCCTGAGCTGCCAGGCGCGCGTCACCGACGAAGATCTGGTCGTTGAGATCCCGCGTTACACCATCAACCACGCACGCGAGCATTAATATGGCACTGAAATGGACCGACAGCCGTGAAATCGGCGAAGCGCTGTACGACGCTTATCCGGATCTCGATCCGAAAACCGTTCGCTTTACCGACATGCATCAGTGGATTTGCGATCTGGAAGAGTTCGATGACGACCCAAACGCATCCAATGAAAAAATTCTCGAGGCGATTCTGTTAGTCTGGTTAGACGAAGCCGAATAATTTTCGCGTTATGATTTATGCGACGGTATTAAGTCGGATGAATCATCGAGCGAGAGAACATTACGGGCTGCCATACGGTGGCCCGTTTGCTAAGAAGGATAATGATAATGACCGAAGCCATGAAGATTACGCTTTCTACTCAGCCAGCCGATGCGCGCTGGGGAGAAAAGGCGTCTTACAGCATTAATAACGACGGCATCGCCCTGCATCTCAACGGCAAAGACGACCTGGGCCTGATTCAGCGCGCGGCGCGTAAAATTGACGGTATGGGCATCAAACATGTCGCGTTAAGCGGCGAAGGCTGGGACACCGACCGCGCGTGGGCGTTCTGGGCGGGTTATAAAGGTCCGAAAGGCACCCGTAAAGTTGAATGGCCGACCCTGGACGATGCGCAGCGTAGCGAGCTGGACAACCGTCTGACCATTATTGACTGGGTGCGCGACACCATCAACGCGCCGGCGGAAGAGCTGGGCCCGGAGCAGCTGGCACAGCGCGCCGTGGACCTGCTGTGCAGCGTGGCGGGCGAGCAGATGAGCTATCGCATCACCAAAGGCGAAGATCTGCGTGAGCAGGGCTATCTCGGTCTGCACACCGTAGGCCGCGGCTCCGAGCGTCCGCCGGTCCTGCTGGCGCTGGATTATAACCCGACCGGCGATAAAGAAGCCCCGGTATACGCCTGCCTGGTGGGCAAAGGCATCACTTTTGATTCCGGCGGCTACAGCATCAAACAGAGCGCCTTTATGGATTCAATGAAATCCGATATGGGCGGCGCGGCGACCATCACCGGCGCGCTGGCTTTTGCCATTACCCGCGGGCTGAACAAGCGCGTGAAGCTCTACCTGTGCTGCGCCGACAACCTGATCAGCGGTAACGCCTTTAAACTCGGCGATATTATTCATTATCGTAGCGGCAAAACCGTTGAAGTGATGAACACTGACGCCGAAGGCCGCCTGGTGCTGGCGGATGGCCTGATTGACGCTTCGGCGCAGAAGCCGGCGCTGATCATCGATGCCGCCACCCTGACCGGCGCGGCGAAAACCGCGTTGGGTAATGACTACCACGCGCTGTTCAGCTTTGACGATGCGCTGGCGAATCGCCTGCTGGCGAGCGCCCAGGCGGAAAACGAAGCCTTCTGGCGTCTGCCGCTGGCCGAGTTCCACCGCAACCAGCTGCCGTCGAACTTCGCTGAACTGAACAACACCGGCAGTGCCGCCTATCCGGCTGGCGCCAGTACCGCGGCGGGTTTCCTGTCCCACTTCGTGGAAAACTACCATCAGGGCTGGCTGCATATCGACTGTTCGGCAACCTACCGTAAATCTGCCGTTGAGCAGTGGTCGGCGGGCGCGACGGGTCTTGGCGTGCGTACCATTGCTAACCTGCTGACGGCTGAGTAACGGCCTTGCCGGGGGCGCTACGCTTACCCGGCCAGGAAAACCGTATGCCCGCGTGGACGAATGGCCGCCGGGCAATTCATTGTGAAGTAGCCAAACTATGTCTGATACGAAAAATGAATTAGAAACCCTGCTGGAAAAAGCGGCGACTGAGCCCGCCCACCGTCCGGCATTTTTCAGCGCGCTGCTGGAGGCGACCGTCTGGGTACCCGGCAGTGCAGCCGATGGTGAGCAGATTGTCGAAGACAGCGCGCTGGATCTGCAGCACTGGGAAAAAGATGACGGCAGCTCGGTGATCCCGTTCTTTACCTCGCTGGAGGCGCTGCAGCAGGCGGTGGAAGACGAACAGGCTTTCGTGATGATGCCGGCCCGTACGCTGATGGCGATGACGCTGGGCGAATCGCTGTTCCTCAACCCGAAGCTGCCGAGCGGCAAAGAGTTCACCCCGCGTGAAATCAGCCATCTGCTCGGGGAAGAGGGCAGCCCGCTCAGCACCCAGACGGTGCTGGAAGGGGGCGAAGCGCTGTTATTGTCTGAAGTCGCTGACCCGCCGGCGCAGATGGTCGATTCGCTGACCACGCTGTTCAAAACGCTGAAAACCGTCAAGCGGGCGTTTCTGTGCTCGATTAAAGAGAGCGCCGACGCGCCGGCCAACTTGTTGATCGGTATTGAAGCGGAAGGGGATATTGAATCCGTTATCCAGACCACCGGCAGCGTGGCGACCGATACCCTGCCCGGCGATGAGCCGATCGATATTTGTCAGGTGGTGGAAGGCGAGAAGGGCATCAGCCACTTTATGATTGCCCATATCACACCGTTCTATGAAAAGCGCTGGGGCAGCTTCCTGCGCGATTTCAAACAAAACCGCATTATCTGACCGCGGGGGCGGCTGCCCCCGCTGTTTCTTTATGCTTCCAGTGTGAGGCCGAAAATCGGCTTTGCCAGGGTTAATGCAGCGCAGCAAAGATCCGCGGATAGGCTGACACCATGTTATAGATAAGGAATCCCGTCACACACAGCGTGACAATGCCGTTGAAGAGCGCCATATCCCCACGCCATGCCCGACATCTCTCCTCACCCAGCAAAGAACGTAGCGCTGCCACCAGCCCGCCGATCAGCATAAACGCCAGTAACACCCCTGCCATCTGGGCGATAACAATGTACCAGCCCAGCGGCGTATTCACGCCCCGGGCGCTCATCAGCGCGATCTGTGCCGGCAAAATCGTCTGGAACCCCAGCGTGAGTATCATGAGAAGGCGCAGGTCCGCCAGCTGAGCGTCGAACGTGCGGGCCAGACGCCGGGCGTCACGCAGGAGCAGCACCCCTGACGCCACCGCCGCGGCAACGCTGACGTGCTGGAGAATAAAAATATATAACGCCAGGGTCCCGGATCCGACCCGGGATAAAAAGAACAGATTGCAAAAGACGATGATCAGCAGGCCAAATTTTATGCCCCAGGCACGGAGTACCTCGCCGGGCCAGCGCCGGCTTGACGCAGGGTTATGCATCATCCACGCGGCAAGGGTCGACTTACCGTAACCGGGCGCGAGCAGCACCATCAGAAAACCCAGCAGCGCCTGATGGCCATAGGTGATCAGCGGGACCTCTTCCAGAGTGACCCCGAGAAAGCGGGTATAAACAGAAACCGGCGCAGGCACCAGGCTTAACCATATCCGGTTCCATTGCGGCCAAAAATAAAGAATGACGCCGCCCGCCAGCAGGCCAGCTATGCCTCCCAGCCAGGGACGGCGCGGTGAATCAGCAGAATGTGGGTTGGAGACTAATGCCATTTTCACTCCTTGTGGTGACATCAGATTGGGACGGACTGGATGCGCTATCAGTCCTGAGGAATTCCGTACCGGTGCTCTGCCTCCTCATCAGGCAAAGCGAATACGGCAGGTACAAACCCTGCGGCAGCACAGAGTAACCGGTTTAGCGAGAAGCAGAAGGAGGGGAGAGGGAAAATCAGAAATTATTTAGTGGCCGCGGGACGGGAGGCCCGCGGTCACGCCGTGTTTACGGAGCGGCAGAGGCCGGTTCAATCGGCAGATCGCTCCGCGCGCCCCATTCGCTCCAGGAGCCGTCGTACAGGCAGACGCCGTTCACGCCAAGCGTGGTGAGCGCCAGCACGACCACCGCCGCTGTCACCCCCGATCCGCAGCTGGCGATGATTGGCCGTTCAAAATCGACACCCTGACGTAAAAAGATGTCGTTCAGCTCGTCGACGGTTTTCAGTTCGCCGTTAATCACCAGCTCCGTCCACGGCACGTTAAGCGCGCCAGGGATATGCCCGCGACGCAGGCCCGGGCGCGGTTCGTCGGCCTGGCCGTTAAACCGGGCCGCCGGACGCGCATCGACAATCTGCGCCGACCCTTCATGGCTGACCAGCAGGACGTCGGTCAGGCGCTTAATTTGTTGGGGATCGAAACGCACGTCGAATTCCCCTTCGGCCACCTCGGGCACGCCTTGCTCCAGCGGCAGTTCGTCACGTCGCCAGCCCTCCAGCCCACCGGCCAGTATGGACACCTTCTCCACGCCAAAGGTGCGCAGCATCCACCAGGCGCGAGGCGCGGAAAACAGATTGCCTTCGTCATAAACCACCAGGTGCTTATCGCTGCAGACGCCCAGCTCGCGCATGGCGACGGCAAACGCCTCGGCGCGCGGCATCATATGCGGCAGCGGGCTGGTGTGATCGGACAGCGCCTCGATATCGAAAAACAGCGCGTTCGGCACGTGGCCGGCGCGGTATTCCGCGGCCATATCGCGCAGGGCCTCCTGCCCGGCGGGCGCCATACGGGCGTCGATAATCTGGATCTCCGGGTCATCAATATGTTCTGCCAGCCAGTCGGCGGCGACAAAAAACGAGGTGGACATGGGTGCCTCCGTTTTACAATTCATGACTGAATTGTCGGCGTTTTATCTCACGCTGACAAGTTAAGGACGTCAGAGTGGGGACGACGTCACGGCACTTTTCTGATTAATCGGCAGAAACCCGCGTCATCACTGTTGAGAAGTGCCGCCTTAACGCATAATAAAAAGTGATAATTTGCATCAGGCCCACCGGCCGAGGGGTTAGAAGGATGAAACCATTTCGTTTAGCGGCGCTGTCACTGGCGCTCCTTACCGCATTTTCATTAACCGGGTGTGATGACAGCGGTACGCCGCAGGCCACGGCCCCGGCGCCAGCTGCGGATAGCAACCCAGGCGCGACGGCAAAACCGGACCGCGTCCAGCTGGCGGCGCTGGCGGAAAAAAGCCAGGGCAAAGCGCTGACGCTGCTCGACGCCTCGGAGGTGCAACTGGATGGCGCCGCGACCCTGGTGCTGACGTTTTCTGTGCCGCTGCAGCCGGACCAGGATTTCTCCCGCAGCGTGCATCTGGTCGACAAGAAAAGCGGTAAGGTCGACGGTGCCTGGGAACTGGCGCCGAATCTGAAAGAGCTGCGTCTGCGTCACCTTGAGCCAAAGCGAGAGCTGATTGTCTCGGTCGACCCGACGCTGACCGCCCTGAACAAGGCCACGCTCGACAAACCGTTTGAGAAGACCCTGACCACCCGCGATATCGCACCGAGCGTTGGGTTTGCCAGCCGCGGCTCGCTGCTGCCGGGCAACGTGGTCGCCGGGCTGCCGGTGATGGCGCTGAACGTCGACAATGTCGATGTCAATTTCTTCCGTATTAAGCCGGAATCACTCTCCGCGTTTGTCAGCCAGTGGGAATACCGTAACTCGTTAAGCAACTGGGAGTCTGACGAGCTGCTGAAGATGGCGGATCTGGTCTATACCGGCCGCTTCGATCTCAACCCGGCACGCAATACCCGCGAAAAGCTGCTGCTGCCGCTGAACGATATCAAGCCGCTCCAGCAGCCGGGCGTCTACGTGGCGGTGATGAACCCGGCGGGCCATTATAGCTACAGCAACGCGGCGACGCTGTTTACCCTCAGCGATATCGGCGTCTCGGCGCATCGCTACCACAATCGGCTGGACGTCTTTACCCAGAGCCTGGAAAACGGCGCCGCCCAGTCTGGTATCGACGTCCAGCTGCTCAACGCCAAAGGGCAGACCCTGGCGGAGGCGAAAAGCGACAGCCAGGGCCACGTTACTCTGCAAACCGATAAAGAAGCCGCGCTGCTGCTGGCGCGTAAAGAGGGGCAGACGACGCTGCTGGATCTCAAGTTGCCGGCGCTGGATCTGGCGGAATTCTCTATCGCAGGGGCGCCCGGTTTTAGCAAACAGTTCTTTATGTTTGGCCCGCGCGATCTCTATCGGCCGGGCGAAACGGTGATCCTCAATGCGCTGTTGCGCGATAGCGACGGCAAGCCGCTGGCGGAGCAGCCGGTGAAGCTGGAGGTGGTTCAGCCGGACGGCCAGGTGATCCGTTCGGTGATGAGCAAACCGGTGAATGGTCTGTACCAGTTCACTTATCCGCTTGACAGCGGCGCGGCTACCGGCATGTGGCACATTCGCGCCAGCACCGGCGATAACCAGCCGCGCGAGTGGGACTTCCACGTCGAAGACTTTATGCCGGAACGCATGGCCCTGAACCTGACGCCGCAGGCCGAGCCAGTCGCGCCGGATGCCGACGTCACCTTTGCCGTCAGCGGCGCTTATCTCTACGGCGCGCCGGCCAGCGGCAACCAGCTGCAGGGCAAGCTGTTCCTGCGCCCGCTGCGCGACGCCGTCGCCGCGCTGCCGGGCTTCCAGTTCGGCGATATTGCGGAAGAAAACCTCTCCCGTAGTCTGGATGAAGTCCAGCTGACGCTGGACGAAAAAGGCCATGGCGAAGTGACCACCTCAAGCCAGTGGCAGGATAGCCATTCGCCGCTGCAGGTGGTGTTGCAGGCGAGCCTGCTGGAATCCGGGGGGCGTCCGGTGACCCGTACCGTACAGCAGCCGATCTGGCCCGCCGGGGCGCTGCCGGGGATCCGCCCGCAATTTACGCTGAAGGACGTTTACGATTACCGCACCGATACCACCGTGAAGCAGCCGGTGGTCGATGAGAACAGTAACGCTGCGTTTGATATCGTCTATGCCGACGCCAAAGGCGAGAAAAAAGCGGTCTCGGGCCTGCAGGTACGGCTGATCCGCGAGCGCCGCGACTACTACTGGAACTGGTCCGATAGCGAAGGCTGGCAGTCGCAGTTCGATCAGAAAGATCTGCAGGAGGGCGAGGAGTCGCTGGATCTGCAGGCCGGACAAACCGGCAAAGTGAGCTTCCCGGTAGAGTGGGGCTCATATCGCCTGGAGGTGAAAGGGCCGGACGACGTGGTCAGCAGCGTGCGCTTCTGGGCCGGCTATAGCTGGCAGGATAACAGCGAAGGTACCGGCGCGGCGCGTCCTGATCGGGTCACCATGAAGCTGGATAAACCGAGTTATAAACCGGGCGACACCATCAAGCTGCACATCGCCGCCCCGGCGGCGGGTAAAGGCTACGCGATGGTGGAATCCAGCGAAGGGCCGCTGTGGTGGCAGGAAATTGACGTCCCGGCGGAGGGGATGGATTTGTCTATTCCGGTGGATAAAGCCTGGAACCGCCACGATCTCTACCTCAGCACGCTGGTGGTTCGCCCCGGCGATAAATCCCGCTCGGCGACGCCGAAACGCGCGGTCGGCCTGCTGCATCTGCCGCTGGGCGATGAAAACCGCCGCCTGACGCTGGCGCTGGAGGCTCCGGACAAAATGCGCCCCAACCAGCCGCTGACGGTGAAAGTGAAAGCCAGCGTCAAAGAGGGCGAGGCGCCGAAACAGGTCAACGTCCTGCTCTCGGCGGTGGATAGCGGGGTACTGAATATCACCGATTACGCTACCCCGGATCCGTGGAACGCCTTCTTTGGCCAGAAGCGTTACGGCGCAGATATCTATGACATCTACGGCCAGGTGATCGAAGGGCAGGGACGTGTGGCCAGCCTGCGCTTCGGCGGCGATGGCGACGAGTTAAAACGCGGCGGCAAACCGCCGGTCAACCACGTGACGATCGTCGCCCAGCAGGCGCAGCCGGTGGTATTGAACGATCAGGGCGAAGGCACGGTGACGTTACCCATTGGCGATTTTAACGGCGAGCTGCGGGTGATGGCCCAGGCGTGGACGGCGGATGACTTCGGCAGCAGCGAAGATAAAGTGGTGGTGGCCGCCCCGGTCATCGCCGAACTGAACACCCCGCGCTTCCTCGCCAGCGGCGATACCACACGGCTGGCGCTGGATCTCAGCAATCTAACCGATAAACCGCAAACCCTGCAGGTACATCTTACCGCCAGCGGGCTGGTGACCTTGACCGATGGCCAACTGCCACCGGTGCAACTGGCGCCGGGGGCGCGCAGCACGCTGTTTATACCGGTGAGCGCGCTGGCGGGATTCGGCGATGGTCAGGTCAATGCTACTATCAGCGGCCTGAGTCTGCCGGGAGAAACCTTCGCCCCGCTGCAGAAACAGTGGAGAATCGGCGTCCGTCCGGCGTTCCCGGCCCAGACTGTCAACAGCGGCGCGGTGCTACAGCCCGGCGAAAGCTGGCAGGCGCCGGCGGCGCAGAGCCAGGGGTTCGCCCCGCAAACGCTGCAGGGCCAACTGCTGCTCAGCGGGAAACCGCCGTTGAACCTCGCGCGCTATATCCGTGAGCTGAAAGCCTATCCTTACGGCTGCCTTGAGCAGACCGCCAGCGGCCTGTTCCCGTCGCTGTACACCAGCGCGGCGCAGCTAAAAGCGCTGGGCATCAGCGGCGATAGCGATGAAAAACGCCGCGCGGCAATCGATGTTGGTATCTCACGCCTGCTGCAGATGCAACTGGAAAATGGCGGCTTTGCGTTGTGGGATAAAGAGGGGCCGGAAGAGTACTGGCTGACCGCCTACGCCATGGACTTCCTCGTCCGCGCGGGCGAGCAGGGCTATAGCGTACCGGTCAACGCCATTAATAAAGGTAACGAACGCCTGCTGCGCTATCTGCAGGAGCCGGGGCTGATGACCGTGCGCTACAGCGATGACGCCCAGGCCAGCCGCTTTGCCGCCCAGGCATACGCCGCGCTGGTGCTGGCGCGTCAGCAAAAAGCCCCGCTCGGCGCCTTGCGTGAAATCTGGAGCCGTCACGACCAGGCGCGATCCGGCTTGCCGCTGCTGCAGCTCGGCATTGCGCTGAAAACCATGGGCGATGCGCCGCGCGGCGATGAGGCCATGAAGCTGGCGGTTGCCACCCCGCGCCAGGATGAGAATCGTTGGCTGGGCGATTACGGTAGCCCGCTTCGCGATGACGCCCTGAAGCTGGCGCTGCTGGAAGAGAACAGGCTGCTGCCGGAGGTGCAAAACACGCTGTTGAGCACGCTGTCGGAAGAGGCCTACGGCCAGCGCTGGCTGTCGACCCAGGAAACCAACGCCCTGTTCCTTGCCGGACGTACGCTTGCCGACCTGCCGGGCAACTGGCAGGCGCAAACCTCGCTGCAGGCTGAGCCGCTGGCCGGCGACAAAGCGCAAACCCGTAACCTCGACGGCGATCGGCTGGCGACGCTGCAGGTGAGTAATACCGGCAGTCAGCCGCTGTGGCTGCGTCTCGACAGCAGCGGCTATCCGCAAAGCGCGCCACAGCCGGGCGGCAACGTGTTGGGGATTGAACGCGCTATTTTCGATACCCACGGCCAGCAGAAATCGCTGACCTCGTTGCGCAGCGGCGAACTGGTGCTGGTGAAGCTGGAGGTGACCGCCAAACGCAATGTGCCTGACGCGCTGGTGGTTGAACTGTTGCCTGCCGGTCTGGAGCTGGAAAACCAGAATCTGGCCAACAGCAGCGCCAGCCTGCAGGAGAATGGCGACGCGGTGCAAAATCTCCTTAACCAGATGCAGCAGGCGGATATTCAGCATATCGAGTTCCGTGACGACCGTTTCGTCGCCGCTGTCGCTGTCAATGAAGGCCAGCCGGTGACGCTGGTCTATCTGGCGCGGGCGGTAACGCCAGGCACTTATCAGGTCCCGCAGCCCCAGGTGGAATCGATGTATGTGCCGCAGTGGCGGGCGACCGGGGCGGCCAGCGGTCCGCTCACCGTGACGCCGTAAATGCGCGTATTGCCTCGGGTAAAACGCCGCTGGCGCTGGCTGGCGGCGTTTATTTTTCTGCTGTGGCTGGCGGTGCTGGCCGCCGATCGCCTGTGGCCGCTGCCGCTGCAGGACGTCACGCCTGCCCGCGTGGTGGTGGCGGAAGACGGCACGCCGCTCTGGCGCTTTGCCGATGCGCAGGGCGTCTGGCGTTATCCGGTGACTCTCGCCGACGTGTCGCCGCGCTATCTGCAGGCGCTCATCCAGTATGAAGACCGCTGGTTCTGGAAACATCCTGGGGTCAATCCCTTCGCGGTGCTGCGCGCCGCCTGGCAGGATTTAACCTCCGGGCGGGTCATTTCCGGCGGCAGCACGCTCACCATGCAGGTGGCGCGTCTGCTCGACCCTCATCCGCGCACCTTCGGCGGCAAGCTACGCCAGCTATGGCGGGCGCTGCAGCTGGAGTGGCATCTGTCAAAAAACGACATTCTTACCCTCTATCTGAACCGCGCGCCGTTTGGCGGCACCTTACAGGGGATCGGCGCGGCCAGCTGGGCTTATCTTGGCAAACCGCCCGCTCAGCTCAGCTACGGCGAGGCGGCGCTGCTGGCGGTGCTGCCCCAGGCGCCCAGTCGTTTGCGCCCGGACCGCTGGCCGCAGCGGGCCCAGGCGGCGCGCGATAAAGTCCTCACGCGCATGGTCAGCCAGGGCGTCTGGCCGCAACGGCCGGTACAGGAAGCGATGGAAGAACCTGTATGGCTATTCCCGCGGCAGATGCCGCAGCTGGCGCCGCTTTTTTCACGCCGGGCGCTGGCGACCAGTCGCGACGAAAAGGTGACGACAACGCTCGATGCCGGGCTCCAGCGGCAGCTTGAGGATCTGGCGCTGAACTGGAAATCGCGCCTGTCGCCGCGCAGCTCACTGGCGATTGTTGTCGTCGATCACACGGATATGAAAGTCCGCGGCTGGGTGGGATCGGCGGATATCACCGACGACAGCCGCTTCGGCCATATTGATATGGTCTCGGCGGTGCGTTCGCCGGGATCGGTGCTGAAACCCTTTGTCTACGCGATGGCGATGGATGACGGGCTGATCCATCCGGCGTCGTTATTACAGGATGTTCCACGACGCTTTAGCGATTATCGTCCCGGCAATTTTGACAGCGGATTTCATGGCCCGGTGAGCGTCAGCGAGGCGCTGGTGCGCTCCCTGAATCTGCCGGCGGTGCAGGTGCTTGAAGCCTACGGGCCCAAACGTTTCGCGGCGAATTTACGCAACGCCGGGCTGCCCCTGACGCTGCCCGCTGGCGCAGAGCCGAACCTGTCGCTGATCCTCGGTGGGGCCGGGGCACGGCTGGAAGATATCGTCGCGGCGTACAGCGCCTTTGCCCGTCACGGCAAGGCGGCGCGGCTGCGCCTGAAGCCCGACGACCCGCTGGTGGAAAGATCGCTGATGTCACCCGGCGCGGCGTGGATTGTCCGGCGCATTTTGGCTGGCGAAGCGCAACCGGTTCCCGATGCCTCACTGCCGCAAGTGGTGCCGCTGGCGTGGAAAACCGGTACCAGCTATGGCTATCGCGATGCGTGGGCGGTCGGCCTCAATGCGCGATATCTGATAGGTATCTGGACCGGACGGCCAGACGGTACGCCGGTGGTGGGCCAGTTTGGCTTCGCCAGCGCCGTGCCGCTGTTAAACCAGGTCAATAATCTGTTGCTGGCGCGCCAGGCGATGAGCCGCGGCGGGCTGCCGGTCGACCCGCGCCCGCAAACGGTGAGCCGCGGGACTATTTGCTGGCCAGGCGGGCAGGATCTACCGGCCGGTGACAGCAACTGCCGCCGGCGCTTAGCCAACTGGCTGCTGGATGCCAGCCAGCCACCGACGCTGCTGCTGCCCGGGCAGGAGGGCGTGCGCGGGATCCGCTTCCCGGTGTGGCGCAACGCAGCAGGGGAAAGGGTGGCCGCGGATTGTCCGGGTGCGACTGAAGTCGTTATTGATGTCTGGCCGCTGCCGCTGGAACCGTGGCTGCCGGCCAGCGAGCGCCGTCGCGCGCGTCTGGGGCCGGTATCGAAAGTGTGCCCACCGTTGCAAACTCAGAATGCCGCGCCGCTGGTGTTGTCAGGTATTCGCGAAGGGGCGGTGATAAAACGTCTGCCGGGCGAGGCGCGGGTGATGTTACCCGTGCAAACCAGCGGTGGAGAAGGGCGGCGCTGGTGGTTTATCAACGGCCAGCCGTTAGACGCCGCCGGTGCGACAACCACGCTAACGCTGGATAAGCCTGGCGAGTGGCAGCTGGTGGTCATGGATGAGGCTGGGCAAACGGCGGCCGCCAGTTTCACCCTGCAATAACCAGGGTAAATTTGTTGTTGGCAGTTTGTGTTTCCAATACTCATCTTATTTTAACAAAATGTTACCTTCATCCGTAGGCATCGCCGACGTTGCTCATTATAATGCGCGCCAGGCCATACGATCGTATGCGCAACAACAGAACATTTAATTAGAGGTAATCATGGCTATTGAACGTACTTTTTCCATCATCAAACCAAACGCGGTGGCAAAAAACGTTATTGGCAGCATCTTTTCTCGCTTTGAAGCTGCAGGGTTCAAAATCGTCGGCACCAAAATGCTGCATCTGACCGTTGAGCAGGCTCGCGGTTTCTATGCTGAGCACGAAGGTCGTCCGTTCTTCGATGGTCTGGTTGAATTCATGACCTCCGGCCCGATCGTGGTTTCCGTACTGGAAGGCGAAAATGCGGTTCAGCGTCACCGTGACCTGCTGGGCGCCACCAACCCGGCGAACGCCCTGGCCGGTACCCTGCGCGCTGACTACGCTGATAGCTTCACTGAGAACGGCACCCATGGTTCCGATTCTGTAGAATCCGCTGCTCGCGAAATCGCGTTCTTCTTTGCTGAAGGCGAGGTTTGCCCGCGCACTCGCTAATCTCCTGCGTCTTTCACGCCACAGCATTGTTGGCTTCCTTCGCGCACCCCGGTCACATAGTTATCTATGCTCCCGGGGATTTGCGAACTCGCCGCCTCGCTGTGACCTGAAATACTTTGGAGATACAAACCTCGTCTTTTCGACCGTCGCGGCGTTGGCTGCGCGCGTTCACCCCGGTCACATAGTTATCTATGCTCCCGGGGATTAATGAGAGGCTCCTGCCTCTCACCGGAGGCCAGCCTACGGCTGGTCAAATTCGTTCCCGACGAATTTGTCACTTGCTTGCCGCCTTGCGACAATCGAAAAGCCTTAGAGGATTGAGCAGTCAGTTACAGATTTTTTATCATTGCTTTGTGCAAACGTGGCAATGATGCGCCAGAATTTGTAGAATACAGCGCCCCTGGACGAGCAGTCGCTCTCCGGGGCGTTTCTTTTTCAACCCACCTGGGGCCATAACGTGTAATAACGAGGCCGGAAAACATTATGTCTGAACAAATTGTCACGCCTGATACCGCCGCTCTGACGGTGCCGAACAAAGATGCCAAAATCAACCTGCTGGATTTAAACCGTCAGCAGATGCGCGAGTTTTTTAAAAACATGGGCGAGAAGCCTTTCCGCGCCGATCAGGTGATGAAATGGATGTATCACTACTGCTGCGACGACTTTGATGAAATGACCGACATCAACAAAGTCCTGCGCGGCAAACTGAAAGAAGTCGCTGAGATCCGTGCCCCGGAAGTGGTGGAAGAGCAACGCTCAACCGACGGCACCATCAAATGGGCGATCGCCGTTGGCGATCAGCGCGTTGAGACCGTCTATATCCCGGAAGAAGACCGCGCCACCCTGTGCGTCTCTTCACAGGTAGGCTGTGCGCTGGAATGTAAATTCTGCTCCACCGCTCAGCAGGGCTTTAACCGCAACCTGCGGGTGTCCGAAATTATTGGCCAGGTCTGGCGCGCGGCGAAAATCGTCGGCGCGGTGAAGACCACCGGCGTGCGTCCGATCACCAACGTGGTAATGATGGGCATGGGCGAGCCGCTGCTGAACCTCAACAACGTCGTCCCGGCGATGGAAATCATGCTGGATGACTTCGGTTTTGGTCTCTCCAAACGTCGCGTCACCCTGTCGACGTCTGGCGTGGTGCCGGCGCTGGATAAGCTCGGCGATATGATCGACGTTGCGCTGGCGATTTCCCTGCACGCGCCGAACGACACCATTCGTGACGAAATCGTCCCGATCAACAAAAAATACAACATCGAGACCTTCCTCAACTCGGTGCGTGGTTATATTTCGAAGTCCAACGCCAACCAGGGCCGGGTGACCATCGAGTACGTCATGCTGGATCACGTCAACGACGGTACCGAGCACGCCCACGAGCTGGCGGCGCTGCTGAAGGACACCCCGTGCAAGATCAACCTGATCCCATGGAACCCCTTCCCGGGGGCGCCTTACGGCCGTAGCTCCAACAGCCGCATCGACCGTTTCTCCAAGGTCCTGATGGAATATGGATTTACGACCATCGTGCGTAAAACCCGCGGTGACGATATTGATGCCGCCTGCGGCCAGCTGGCGGGCGATGTTATTGACCGTACCAAGCGCACGCTGCGTAAGCGGATGCAGGGTGAAGCGATTGACGTAAAAGCGGTCTGACAAATGATGACCCGTGCAGCACAGGCGGCGCGGGTCATATTTATGACCAATAACCAGGCGAAATACGCTGATTCAGTTAATAATTACGGTGCGTTTTTGTCGACTTTGAGGCAGTATGTAGCGGCACAACAACCGCTTAGCATTCAATTTTGATTCGTCTCTGTGATCGCGCGCCTGACAGTCCTATACTGTGAGGCTGACGTACCACAGATGTCTCGCGGCGCCGGCGTTTTCCCGCGCTGAACTTTAAATTTCACGTACCAGTAGTTGTAGCGAATGAATACTGAAGCCACTCAAGATCATCAAGAAGCAAACACCACGGGCGCGCGTTTGCGTCACGCCCGCGAACAACTCGGACTTAGCCAGCAAGCGGTGGCCGAACGCTTATGCCTGAAGGTGTCCACGGTTCGTGATATTGAAGACGATAAGGCACCTGCCGACCTCGCTTCCACCTTCCTGCGCGGTTACATCCGCTCCTACGCTCGCCTCGTACATATCCCTGAAGAAGAACTGCTGCCGATGATGGCCAAGCAAGCGCCTATCCGTGCGGCAAAGGTCGCGCCAATGCAGAGCTTCTCTTTAGGCAAGCGTCGCAAAAAGCGCGATGGCTGGCTGATGAGCTTTACCTGGCTGGTGCTGTTTGTGGTTATCGGCCTGAGCGGTGCCTGGTGGTGGCAAGACCATAAGGCGCAGCAGGAAGAGATCTCGACCATGGCCGATCAGTCTTCCGCTGAGCTGAACGGCGGTGACGCCAACAGCCAGAACGTGCCGCTGGATACCAGCGCGCCGGTAGACTCAGGCACCGATAGCGCCGCGAACAGCGCGCCAACCGATACCGCCAGCGCACCGACCACCAGCGCCCCGGCTCAGACGCCAGCGGACAATAACGCGGTCGTGGCACCTTCTCAGGCTAATGTCGATACCGCCGGAACGGCCCCGACGACCCCGGCAACGCCGGCCTCGCCGTTACCGACCGATCAGGCGAACGTCACGACCCCAGCGGCGTCGGCACAGGATCTGGTGATGAACTTTTCCGCCGACTGCTGGCTGGAAGTGAGCGATGCCACCGGTAAAAAACTGTTCAGCGGCCTGCAGCGTAAAGGTGGCAACCTGAACCTGAGCGGTCAGGCGCCGTATAAACTGAAAATTGGCGCCCCGGCAGCGGTACAGATCCAGTTCCTCGGCAAGCCAGTCGATTTGAGTCGTTTTATCAGAACTAACCAGGTTGCGCGTCTGACCCTCAATGCCGAACAATCACCGGCGCAGTAACAGACGGGTAACGCGGGAGATTTTTCATGCATAACCAGGCTCCGATTCAACGTAGAAAATCTAAACGTATTTACGTTGGTAATGTGCCAATTGGCGATGGGGCCCCCATCGCCGTCCAGTCAATGACCAATACGCGTACCACCGATGTGGCCGCGACGGTAAGCCAAATCAAAGCGTTAGAGCGCGTCGGCGCGGACATCGTCCGCGTCTCTGTTCCGACGATGGATGCCGCCGAAGCGTTCAAACTGATCAAACAGCAGGTCAACGTCCCGCTGGTCGCCGATATCCATTTTGACTACCGTATCGCGCTGAAAGTCGCCGAATACGGTGTTGACTGCCTGCGTATCAACCCGGGCAACATCGGCAACGAAGAGCGCATTCGCACGGTTGTGGACTGCGCACGCGATAAAAACATTCCTATCCGCATCGGCGTCAACGCCGGCTCGCTGGAAAAAGATCTGCAGGAAAAATATGGCGAGCCGACGCCGCAGGCGCTGCTCGAATCGGCTATGCGCCACGTCGATCATCTCGATCGCCTCAACTTCGATCAGTTTAAAGTCAGCGTTAAAGCCTCCGACGTCTTCCTGGCGGTAGAGTCTTATCGCCTGCTGGCGAAACAGATCGATCAGCCGCTGCATCTCGGGATCACCGAAGCGGGTGGGGCACGCAGCGGCGCGGTGAAGTCCGCGATCGGCCTGGGCCTGCTGTTATCCGAGGGGATCGGCGATACGCTGCGCGTCTCGCTGGCGGCGGATCCGGTGGAAGAGATCAAGGTCGGCTTCGATATCCTCAAGTCCCTGCGCATTCGTGCTCGCGGCATTAACTTCATTGCCTGCCCAACCTGCTCGCGTCAGGAGTTTGACGTTATCGGTACGGTCAACGCCCTGGAGCAGCGTCTGGAAGATATCATCACCCCGATGGATGTTTCGATCATCGGCTGCGTGGTGAATGGTCCGGGCGAAGCGCTGGTCTCCACCCTCGGCGTGACCGGCGGCAACAAGAAAAGCGGCCTGTATGAAGACGGCGTGCGTAAAGATCGACTGGACAACGACGACATGATCGACCAGCTGGAAGCGCGTATTCGTGCCAAAGCCTCGATGCTCGATGAAGCCCGTCGTATTGACGTTCAACAGCTTGAAGCAAAATAACGTGTTGGGAAGCGATACGCTTCCCGTGTATGATTGAACCTGCGGGCGCAAGGCGCCGGGGTTCATTTTTGTATATATAAAGAGAATAAACGTGGCAAAGAACATTCAAGCCATCCGTGGCATGAACGATTATCTGCCGGGCGAAACCGCTCTCTGGCAGCGCATTGAAGGCTCACTGAAGCAGGTGCTCGGTAGCTACGGTTACAGCGAAATCCGTTTGCCGATTGTAGAGCAGACCCCGTTATTCAAACGCGCGATCGGCGAAGTGACCGACGTGGTTGAAAAAGAGATGTACACCTTTGAGGACCGCAACGGCGACAGCCTGACGCTGCGTCCGGAAGGGACGGCGGGCTGCGTACGTGCCGGCATCGAACATGGTCTGCTGTACAATCAAGAACAGCGTCTGTGGTACGTCGGGCCAATGTTCCGCCACGAGCGTCCGCAGAAAGGTCGCTACCGCCAGTTCCACCAGATCGGCGCCGAAGTGTTTGGCCTGCAGGGCCCGGACATCGATGCCGAGCTGATTATGCTGACCGCGCGCTGGTGGCGTGAGCTGGGCATCTCCGATCACGTCAGCCTTGAGCTGAACTCCATCGGTTCGCTGGAAGCGCGTGCCAACTACCGCGACGCGCTGGTCGCTTACCTGGAGCAGTTTACCGATAAACTGGATGAAGACAGCAAACGCCGGATGTACACCAACCCGCTGCGTGTGCTGGACTCCAAGAACCCGGACGTGCAGGCGCTGCTGAACGACGCGCCGGCGCTCGGCGACTACCTCGACGAAGAGTCGAAAACCCACTTTGCCGGCCTGTGCGCGCTGCTCGACGATGCCGGGATCCGCTACACCGTCAACCAGCGTCTGGTACGCGGCCTCGACTACTATAACCGTACCGTGTTCGAGTGGGTAACCACCAGCCTCGGTTCCCAGGGCACCGTCTGCGCCGGCGGCCGCTACGACGGTCTGGTTGAGCAGCTTGGCGGTCGTGCCACCCCGGGCGTGGGCTTTGCTATGGGGCTGGAACGTCTTGTTTTACTGGTCCAGGCAGTGAATCCGGAATTTAAAGCCGATCCTGTTGTCGATATATACCTGGTAGCCTCCGGGACCGATACTCAGTCTGCTGCAATGCGTCTGGCTGAGCAGGTTCGCGATGCGCTGCCCGGCGTCAAGCTGATGACCAACCACGGCGGCGGCAACTTTAAGAAGCAGTTTGCCCGCGCCGATAAGTGGGGCGCCCGTATCGCCCTAGTGGTCGGTGAGTCAGAGATCGCTGACGGAAACGTGGTAGTGAAGGATTTACGCTCAGGTGAGCAAACTACCGTAACGCAGGAGAGCGTTGCCGCGCATTTGCGCACACTTCTGGGTTAATCTCCCGGGAATTATTAGTCAGGAGAAGGACTGCGTGGAAACTTTTAACAACGAGAACGATCAGGTCGATGCGCTGAAGCGCTTCTTTGCCGAAAACGGCAAAGCGCTGGCGGTCGGGGTGATTTTAGGGATTGGCGCGCTGGTTGGCTGGCGCTACTGGACCTCCCATCAGCAGGATACGGCCAGAGACGCGTCTCTGGCTTACGAACAGGCGACTTCCGCGCTGAAATCGAATACGCCAGAAGTACTGTCAGGGGCGGAGAAATTCGCGGCTGACAATAAAAATACCTACGGCGCCTTCGCCTCTCTCGAGCTGGCACAGCATTTTGTTGAACAGAACGATCTGCCTAACGCTGAAAAGCAGCTGCAGCAGGGGCTGGCGGCCGCGTCTGATGATAACCTGAAATCGGTTATCAGCATGCGTCTTGCCCGCGTTCAGCTGCAGATGAAACAGGCTGATGCGGCGCTGAAAACCCTCGACAGCATCAAAGGTGAGGGCTGGACCGCCATTGTGGCCGATTTGCGCGGCGAAATTCTGTTGAGCAAAGGCGATAAGCAAGGGGCCCGTGCGGCGTGGGAAGCTGGCGTGAAAAGCGATGCTTCTCCTGCGCTCAGCGAAATGATGCGTATGAAAATGAATAATTTGTCCATCTGAGAGGGACTCGATGCAATTGCGTAAATTACTTTTGCCAGGGCTGCTTTCCGTTACCTTGCTGAGCGGGTGTTCGCTGTTTAATAGCGAAGAAGATGTGGTGAAAATGTCACCGCTGCCGACGGTAGAAAACCAGTTTACGCCGTCCACGTCCTGGAGCACCTCGGTTGGCGATGGTATCGGCGAATTTTACTCTAACCTTCATCCGGCCTTCGCCGACGGCGTAGTGTATGCTGCTGACCGTAAAGGCACCGTCAAAGCGCTGAACGCAGACGACGGCAAAGAGGTGTGGTCTGTGAACCTGGCGGAGAAAGATGGCTGGTTCTCGCGCGTGCCAGCGCTGCTTTCCGGCGGTGTGACCGTCTCTGGCGGCCATGTTTATATTGGCAGTGAGAAAGCGCAGCTGTATGCGCTGAATACCAGCGATGGTACCGTTGCCTGGCAAACCCGCGTTGCTGGCGAGGCGCTGTCGCGACCAGTGGTGAGCGATGGCATGGTGCTGGTGCATACCAGTAACGGCCAGCTGCAGGCGTTGAATGAGACCGATGGTGCCGTGAAGTGGACCGTTAACCTCGATATGCCGGCACTCTCCCTGCGCGGCGAGTCTGCGCCTGCGACCGCTTATGGCGCGGCGATCGTCGGCGGCGACAACGGCCGCGTCAGTGCAGTATTGATGCAGCAGGGGCAGATGATTTGGCAGCAGCGTATTTCTACGGCCACCGGCCCGACGGAAATTGACCGCCTGAACGACGTCGACACGACGCCGATCATCGTTAACGGTGTGGTTTATGCGCTGGCTTATAACGGTAACCTGACCGCGCTGGACCTGCGTAGCGGCCAGATTATGTGGAAACGCGAGCTGGGTTCGGTGAATGATTTCATCGTCGATGGTAACCGTATCTACCTGGTTGACCAGAACGATCGCCTGCTGGCACTGACCACCGATGGTGGTGTGACCCTGTGGACGCAAAGCGATCTGCTGCACCGTTTGCTGACCGCGCCGGTGTTGTATAATGGCAATCTGGTCGTCGGTGATAGCGAAGGCTACATGCACTGGGTGAATCCGGAAGATGGCCATTTTGTGGCACAGCAGAAAGTCGATAGTTCCGGCTTCCTGACCGATCCGGTGGTTGCAGATGGTCGACTGCTGATCCAGGCGAAAGACGGTACGCTGTACGCGATTACGCGTTAATTACCGCTGTCGTGAATGATTAAGAAACGGCCCCTGGCAGACAGGGGCCGTTTTGACTTTTTTAAAAACGTCGTTAAGACGATGTTGCTTAGTGATTGTATGAGGCATTTAACATGATACCTGTGGTCGCGCTTGTCGGGCGCCCTAACGTTGGAAAATCCACGCTCTTTAACCGCCTGACGCGCACTCGTGATGCGCTGGTTGCGGATTTCCCGGGGCTGACTCGTGACCGTAAGTACGGTCGGGCCGAAGTCGAAGGCCGCGAATTCATCTGTATCGATACCGGTGGTATTGATGGTACGGAAGAGGGCGTGGAAACCCGGATGGCGGAGCAGTCGCTGTTGGCTATCGAAGAGGCCGATGTGGTGCTGTTTATGGTCGATGCGCGCGCAGGCCTGATGCCGGCGGACATCGCCATCGCTAAACATCTGCGCTCTCGTGAAAAGCCCACCTTCCTGGTGGCCAATAAAACCGACGGCATCGATGTCGACCAGGCGATGGCGGACTTCTGGTCCTTAGGCCTGGGTGATATCTATCCTATCGCTGCTTCGCACGGCCGCGGCGTGACCAGCCTGCTGGAGCAGGCCCTGCTGCCATGGGTGGATGAGATCAGCCCGCAGGAAGAGGTGGATGAAGACGCCGAATACTGGGCAAAATTCGAAGCCGAGCAGAATGGTGAAGCGGAAGAAGAGCCGGAGGACGACTTCAATCCGCAGGATCTGCCGATCAAGCTGGCGATTGTTGGACGCCCTAACGTCGGTAAATCAACCCTCACCAACCGCATCCTCGGTGAAGATCGCGTGGTGGTTTACGATATGCCGGGCACCACCCGCGACAGTATTTACATCCCGATGCAGCGTGACGAGCGTGAATATGTGCTCATCGATACCGCCGGGGTACGTAAGCGCGGGAAAATCACCGACGTCGTGGAAAAGTTCTCGGTGATCAAAACGCTGCAGGCGATTGAAGACGCCAACGTCGTGCTGCTGGTGATCGATGCTCGCGAAGGGATCTCCGATCAGGACCTCTCGCTGCTGGGCTTTATCCTCAACAGCGGTCGTTCGCTGGTGATCGTTGTCAACAAGTGGGATGGCCTGAGTCAGGAAGTGAAGGAGCAGGTGAAGGAGACCCTCGACTATCGTCTGGGCTTTATCGACTTTGCCCGGGTGCACTTCATCTCCGCCCTGCACGGTAGCGGCGTCGGCAACCTGTTTGAATCGGTACGCGAAGCCTATGACAGCGCCACCCGCCGCGTAAGCACCGCGATGCTGACCCGGATCATGAACATGGCGGCGGAAGATCATCAGCCACCGCTGGTGCGTGGCCGTCGCGTGAAGCTGAAATATGCCCACGCCGGGGGCTACAACCCGCCT
>NZ_PJDK01000022.1:0-79150 GCF_002837615.1 Klebsiella sp. X1-16S-Nf21 | reverse complement strand
GCGCTGTACGATCTGCTGCTCAGCAATCTGCAGCTGGCGATGTCGGTCTTCTTCTCCAGCGATGTACCCAGCGCCCGCCGTCTGCGGCGCAGCAAACACCGGTTCCGCATTCTTAACCGCCGTTACTCGCATGCGCACGTTGACCGTCTGCATCAGCAGAACGTGCAGAGTATCGAAACCAGTACGTTGCACCTGGCGCTGCTGGGGGATATGAAGCGTCTGAACAGCCTGTTCTGCTCGGTGGCCTACAGCGTGATGGAGCAGCCGGATGAAGACGACGAACGAGATGACTACTGAGACGGATTATTTTTCCGTTTATGTCGCTTCTTTTCTGGCGAGGTAGCCCTCCCGGGACGTGGCTGACGCCTTCCCGGGAGGGACATCCTAGCTTCTGGCAAACGCCGAGGCTTCTGCCACCAGCGCGTTATCCGGTCGTACGCCGGTATAAAGGGCGAACTGCTCGACGGCTTGCAGGGCAATGACTTCCGCACCGCTGATGGTTTGCTTACCCCGTTGTTGCGCCAGGCGGATCAGCGGAGTTTCCGCCGGCAACGCGACCACGTCAAACACGACGCTGGCCTGGTCCACCATGGCCTCGCTGAACGCCAGCGTGTTGCTTTCCGCTCCCCCCGCCATGCCCAGCGGTGTGACATTGACCAGAATCTCGGCTGCGATCCCTTCCGGCAGGGGCTGCCACTGAAAGCCATACTGTTTTGCCAGCGCCAGGCCGCGCTGGCGATTGCGGGCCGCAATGATCACGTCGCGGAAACCGGCATCACGGAAGGCGGCAATGACGGCTTTCCCCATGCCGCCGCTACCCTGAATCATCACTCTGGCGTTGGTATCGAGCCGATGGCTGGCGATCAGGCTTTTGACCGCGATGTAATCGGTGTTTAGCCCGGTTAACTTCCCGTCGTCATTGACGATGGTGTTGACGGAGTCGATGACTTTTGCTGACGGGTCGACCGCGTCAAGAAACGGTATGCAGCTCTCTTTAAACGGCATGGAGACCGCACAGCCGCGGATACCCAACGCGCGAACCCCTTTTACCGCCGCCTCAATATCCTTAGTCGTAAAGGCTTTGTAGAGGTAGTTCAATCCCAGCTTGTCATACAGATAGTTATGAAAGCGGGTGCCGAAGTTGCCGGGGCGACCCGCCAGGGAGATGCACAGCAGCGTATCGCGGTTAATCATGCGTAATATCCTCCGCGTGGGCCAGCAGATACGCTTCAGCCTCCTGGGACCAGATCCCATGGTGACGCGCCACAATCGCTGCCAGTTCGGGATCGGCGATCTCGCCCAGCGGCGTGAGCGGGAAGGCTTTTCCGGTATACACCAGCTTTTTTCCCCCGCCGACGGCAGGCAGATCGAGGGTGGTTTCGCCCGCGGCGTTCAGGCCGAGAATATGGGTGACCACTTTCGCCGTCTGGACCTTTTTCGCCTGCATCAGCGCCACCGCGGCGCGCATATCGTCAGTATTACCGCCGGAGGTGCCGACGTAGTGGGTAAAGGCGTAGTGCACGTCGTAGAAGTTGATCGGGGCGCTGAATTGCTTATCCTGGGGGCCAGCAAAGAAATTCAGGCAGCCGTCCGGGGCCAGCAACGAGGAGGCCAGGGTGATCAGCTGTTCGTTTGGCACAAACACGAAGATATCGTCGAAGCCATGGCCGCCGCTGAGCGCCAGCAGCGTATCGCGACTGGCCTCATGGCCGTCGAGGTAGTGGATCAGCGTCTGCGGCTCAGAGGGGTAATGACGGCGGGCGTAGCTGAGCTTCGGCTTATTGGTATCGGTCACTACCAGTAGTGAAGGATTGATGGGGCCGTGCAGCGCATAGTCGATAGCCAGCAGCCCCATCGGCCCCGTCCCGCCCAGGATCAGAGTGCGTCCCTGAGGACGGATCCCCATCACGTGGTTGTAACTCCCCTCCTGCAGATGATAATTGGCGTTGAAAGCGCCAATGACGCAGGAGAGCGGCTCCACCAGCGATCCTTCAAACCAGGTATCCCCCTCCCAGGTGAGCAGGCAATCCTGCGCCATCACCTCATTGGGGATCACCACATGGGTGGCTTCGCCACCGATCCATGGGAATGAGTAGCCGGGGCAGTCGGGTCGGTCGGGCAACTGCAGGTTGGCCTGGATCACGTAGCGCTGCCCTGGCTGAAACTTATGCTGCCACTTTTTACCGACGGCAAGGATTTCGCCGCAGAATTCATGACCGATAATAATGGGCCTGGTGGCCACATCATCTGGCACCTTTTTATGATCGGCACCCTGATTGGCCTCTTTCCATGAGGAAAGACACAGGCTGTCCGTGACCACCCGGGCGAGGATCTCATCGTCCTGCATCGCCGGGAGGGTAAAGGTTTCCAGGCGCAGGTCTCGTTTGCCATACAGGCGCAGGGCCGTTGTTGTTTGCATAAACCACCTCATCCCCTTCATCTTTCGGGGCTATGTTGTTGACGTCACCCCGGCATCGCCGGGGCGGAATAATCAGGACAGAAAGCCGAGGGCGTTGCCGATAATGCCTAAGCCGAAAAGGGCGAAAATCAGCCAGACCGGATTCACTTTCTTGTTCAGCAGACGCACCATCAGTAGCGTCAGGCCCAGCGCCAGCAGGCCGGGGCAGAGCTGATCGAGGATGTTCTGGACGGTCATCGTGACGGTGGCGCCGTCTGCACCGGGCGTTTGGGAAACCACCAGCGGCACATTGATGGTGGTCCATTTGGTCACCAGCACCCCCATGACAAACAGGCCGAGAATGGAGGCGCCTTCGGTCAGCTTCTGCAGCAGGTTACCGCCCATATCGCTGACGATATTGACCCCTTTACGGAAGCCCAGTTGCAGGCCGTACCACTTCATTGCCAGCCGCACTGCATTAAAAATAAAGAAAAATAACAAAGGTCCCAGAATGTTGCCGGAGAGGGCCAGCGAGGCGCCAAGGGCCGCGGTAATCGGCCGCAGCGTGCCCCAGACCAGCGGGTCGCCGACGCCGGCCAGCGGGCCCATCAGACCCACTTTGATGCCGTTGATAGCGCCATCGTCAATGGCCGCGCCGTTAGCCCGGGCCTCCTCCATGGCGGCGGTGACGCCGATCACCGGGCCACACACCGCCGGCGTGGTATTAAAGAACACCAGATGACGCTTCAGCGCCGCGACCTGATCGGCTTTGAGCGGATACAGGCGTTTGATCGCCGGGATCATGTCGTAGCAAAATCCCAGGCCATGAATACGTTCGAAGTTAAAGGAGGCCTGCTGGAGGTTGGAGCGGAGAAACATGCTCACCAGGTCGCCTTGCGTGATTTTTTTCTGTTCCATTTTCGGCTCCATTAGTCGTCAAGCTGGTCAAGGGCGGGGGCAGAGGGGGCAGTGGAGGCGGCGGGTTCAGCCTTACGCCACTGTGGATTGAGCTGGATGTAGATCAGCGCGATGATGACGCCCACGCCGCCGAAGGCCAGCAGGCTGAAGTCGAGATAACCCCCGGCGAGAAAACCGAGGAAAAAGAAGGGCATCAGGTACTTCACGCCCATCATTCGCAGCACCATCGCGTAGCCCACGACGACAATGAAACCACCGGCAATCTGCAGGCCGCGGGTGACGAATTCCGGGATCGCGCTGAGCATACTGCTGACCATGTCCGCGCTAACGAACAGCGAGACCACCAGCGCCGGGATTGCCACGCGCAGTGCCTGCACCCCCAGTGCGGAGACATGCAGCAGGTCGATGGTACGAAAGCGCGCCTCCTCGGCCGCTTTGTCCGCGGCGTGCTGGAACACCACGGTAATGGTACGGGCGAAAACGGTCAGCACCTGCCCGGCGGCGGCCACCGGCAGAGCAATGGCGATACCGGTGGCAATGCTCTGGTGGCCCACAATCACCAGAATGGCGGAGATAATGCTGGCCAGCGCCGAATCTGGCGACTGCGCTGCCCCCACGTTCATCCAGCCGAGGGCGATCAGCTCCAGCGTACCGCCGAGCATAACCCCGGTTTTTAAATCGCCCAGGATGAGGCCAATCACGGTACAGGCGATAAGGGGCCGATGGGTCTGAAATTCATCCAGCACGCTGCCCATTCCGGCAATACAGGAAAAAATAAATATGGCTATTATCTGTAGGGTACTAATTTCCATAATTTTTGACCTTTAAGGTGTGAGTCATCCTGCCTGCTACGGCATATCACAACAGGCGCTATTTTTTATTCGCAGAAAGCTGTTTCGTTAATTTTGTCGAGAATATTGACTGACGGATCTGATGCGACCACGCGTAAATCGAGTTTTACGCCCAGTTTATCGAGTTCACGGAATGCCTGAATATCCTGCGGATCCAAAGAAACGGCTTTGGTTAGCTGTTTTTTACCGGGTCGCCAGGCCATGCCACCAATATTTAACGTGGCGATCTGCACGCCCTGGCGCACCATCGTTAAAACATCGTGTGGATTGGTAAATAAATAAAAGACGGTCTCGTCCTGATATTGCGGGTTATGATAGACCGCAACCGCTTTTTCCAGACTGACAACGTTTACCTTCATGCCTGGCGGAGCCGCCTGGCGCAACAGGGTCCGGCGAACCTCATCGTTAAATACATCGTCATTGCAGATAATTATCCGCTGGGCGTTGGCGACTTTTGACCACACGGTGGTGACCTGGCCATGAATCAGTCGGTCATCAATACGGGCGAGGGTAATTTGCATCAGAACTCCTCCTCAACGGTTTCTGGCTGCTGCCAGACCACACAGCACTGACTGGCGATGGCCTGCAGATGCTGGCATAAGTCATCGGCGCTCAGGGTATGCTGGTTATCCACCAGCTCGAGCGCCAGCGGCAGCGACAGGCCGCTAATCACCCGGATCTGCGGGTGACGCATTGCCAGCCCAGCTGCGGCATTCCATGGGCTTCCGCACTGCAAATCTACCGCGATTACCCACTCCTCATCGGTGTGGGCGCTTACTAACTTTTCCAGGTTAATGGCGATATCCGCCGCGTTTTCGCCGGGGACAAACGCGACGGCGCTGACGTTAACCTCGCCGTAGACCATGCGTACCGAATCAAGCATGGCCCCGGCCAGCTGGCCGTGGGCGCAGAAGATAGCGTGAACCATACTGCCTCCTTAACCGCGCGTTTTTCCGCCGGCAATGTTAGTGGTGACTCCGGTGATGTAGCTGGCGCGCGCTGACAAGAGATAGCAAACAAAATCAGCCACTTCCGAGAGCTTTCCTGCCCGCCCGATGGGAATGGCGTTTTTGGTATATCCCTCGCGAAGTTGCTCGACGGTGATATTGCGCGTCCAGGCCAGCGCCTCTTCATATTCCGGTGTCCGCAGACCGGTTTTTTCGAGGATCCCCGGCGCAACGCCGACCACGCGGATCCCATATTTACCCAATTCTTTGGACCAGGAGCGGGTAAAGCTGTTGAGCGCGGCCTTGGTCGCGGCGTAGCAGCTTTGACCTTCAGAGCCTTCCAGGCCGCTCTCCGAAGAGACATTGACAATCACACCGGCGCGCTGTTTGACCATTTGACGCGCCACCGCCTGCGACATGAAAAACACCCCTTTCTGGTTGATATTGACCATTTTTTCAAAAGCGGCTTCGTTTAATTCATAGCGGCCGGCCGGTGCTTTTTCGTCGACTAATAAACGCGGGAAATTCACGCCAGCGTTATTGACCAAACCATCAATACGCGACCAGCGCTGAATAATGGCATCGATAGTCTGTTGCACCTCTGTCGCGCTGGAAATATCCGTCGGCCAGAAGTGATAATTATCGCCATTGTGATGACGATCGCCGCCATGAATATCAATCATCTGGACATGAGCACCTTGTGATAATAATTCATCGACAATGGCCAGCCCAATTCCCGAGGCGCCGCCGGTCACGATAATGACGTTATCTTTTAAATTTAACCAGGTATTCATTATTCACTCCCATTTCTTTAGATAAAGGGATCCCCCGCAGTGGGTGCTGCGTGAAATCATATCCTGTGTGTTATTTCAGTAATAACTCAGCCGTTTCTCTGTTTGTCACCAGACAATTAATATAGCGTCCGTGCAATGCGCCAAGAATGCCAGAGTATTTCTCTTCCCCCATGGCGATGCCGATGGAATAGCGAGCCTGGCGCAGCTTCGCCATTTCGATCGACAGGGTTTTTTCGCTCATATTGGTATCGACTAACCCGCCGTTAATATCGTAGAAACGCGAACAGATATCCCCGGCGACGTGGCGGGCGTTGAGATCGTCGCTCTCTTCGCTGCCGTAGAAGGCGTGCCAGTTTGCGCCGTCGCGAATGGCCGGTGAACCAATACCCACCAGCGCCACATCCAGGCTGTCCCAGTAGGATGAGATGGTTTTAAAGTGCTGGGACTGCATGATGCCGTTGCGGATCAGCGGGTTATCCAGCAGGGCTGGAAAATCGGCAAGGTGGGATTCCGCTTTCAGTCTGGCTGCCGCGCCGTAGGTTAAGGTGTTCACATGGTAGCGGCTCTCCAGTTTACCGGAAGGTCCACCGATGATGGGGACGCAGATCACCTGGCGTGACTGGCTGGCCTGCGGCAGGTTCTCCACCAGCGAACGCACGGCGCGGCCCCATGAAAAACCGATGATATCGCCTGGCTCCAGCAACCGATCGACAAGCAGGGCGCCATGCTGGCCCATCGCACTCAGCTGTTCTTCTTCCAGCAGCCCATCGCTGCTGGCAACCACCGCCTCTTTCAGGCCAAATTTTTGCTTGAGCTGTTGCTCGAGCCACAGGTTTTCATTGTAGTCATAGTTGATGGCGATGGTAACAATGCCCTGCTCGCGGCCGCGCTTCAGCAGGCGACTGATGGTGGTGCGATAGATCCCCAGCTCGCGAGCGATTTGCGCCTGAGTCATATCCTGCTCGTAATAGAGCTGGGCGATTTTGACAATCAACCGGATATCATCGCTGTTTTCCATGGTCATCTGCAGGCTCCTGCACATTTGTGCAAATCGCGGGTTTGTGCTGTTGATCTGATATAACCCTATTAGAGCCACCGTTTAAAGCGATTTTCTTTTATTTCATCACCCTAATCTGGCGAATAATCTTGCACATTTGCGTTATCAATAGCGGGTTGTTGGCACCTTTGTGCATTGCACGCTAAATCGCTGATTCTGTGATATTTCATCATGCAAAGTTGCCAGGCGTTGAGCGGGACACTTTTGTGAAAAAAGGCGTAGTCGATCACACCTTGCGCCGGAGGGCGCAAAGGCACATCTTTTTTCTCGCCCACAAGGTAGGGTATATTTCGCTTTTACAGGAGAATCTATGCTGCCCGACTCATCAACCCGATTAAATAAATACATCAGCGAAAGCGGCATCTGCTCGCGTCGCGAAGCGGACCGCTTTATTGAACAAGGCAACGTCTTTATTAATGGCAAGCGCGCCACCATTGGCGATCAGGTGAAGCCTGGTGACCTGGTCAAAGTGAACGGACGGTTGATTGAGCCGCGTGAAGCGGATGATCTGGTGCTGATTGCGCTGAATAAGCCGGTCGGTATTGTGAGCACCACCGAAGATGGCGAACGCGACAATATTGTCGACTTCGTCAACCACAGCAAGCGTATCTTCCCTATTGGCCGTCTGGATAAAGATTCTCAGGGGCTGATCTTCCTCACCAACCACGGTGATCTGGTGAACAAGATCCTGCGTGCCGGCAACGACCATGAAAAAGAGTATCTGGTGACGGTCGATAAGCCAGTGACCGATGAGTTCATTCGCGGGATGGGCGCGGGGGTGCCGATTCTCGGGACGGTGACGAAAAAATGTAAAGTGAAGAAAGAGGCGCCGTTCGTTTTCCGCATCACTCTGGTGCAGGGGCTGAATCGCCAGATCCGTCGTATGTGCGAGCACTTTGGCTATGAAGTGACGAAGCTTGAGCGTACGCGGATTATGAACGTGAGCCTGACGGGGATCCCCTTGGGGGAATGGCGTGATCTAACCGATGACGAGTTGAACGACCTGTTCAAGCTGATTGAAAACTCCTCTTCCGAAGCGAAGCCGAAAGCCAGGCCGAAGGCCAAAGCGGCGACTCCCGGCATCAAGCGCCCGGTGGTGAAGATGGAAAATAGCAACGATAAGGGCCGCCCGGCTGCTAACGGGAAACGTTTCACCCAGCCGGGACGTAAAAAGAAAGGGCGTTAACGCCTGCCGCGGGTCGGCGTATTCGCCGACCAGGAAAAGGTCGCTTCTTTATCCGTTTTATAAGCCTGCTGTTTTTTCACCTGGCGGGCTTTCTTCGCTTCCGCTTCACGCTGCGCCATCAGCTTATCGATATATTCCTTTTTCACGCTGTTCGTTTCCGCATTGCTCAGCGGGCGGCCATGCGCAATACGCGCGCGGTCAAGCAGCGTTTTCAATTCGCGCTGTTCGCGCTCGGTCATCTCTTTTTGTGTAATACGGGGGAGTGCCATGGTGGTGCCCTCAGTCAGACCAGAGCACCCAGTGTACGGCAATCAGCGCAAAATAGAACGCATCCGGAAAGCGCCTCGCAGAATATTTCCCTCGTTGGTGACCAGTGCGCGGGTCTGGCTTAGGGTAACGGCACGCCTACTGGCCAACGACGACAAATTTTGGGCGGGGGATGTATAAAATTTTATACAAGGATGTGGTATGCTCAATCAGCAACAGAGAATGAGGCGTATCGTCTGGATGGGCTCTTCCTTTGACGATCTGCGCCAGTTTCCTGAGGACGTCCGCAGAGATGCCGGATTCCAGCTTTATCGTTTACAGTCGGGTTTAGAGGCTGCGGACTGGAAAGCGATGCCTCAACTGGGGCGGGGCGTTGAGGAAATCCGCCTGCGCCACTTTTCCGGTGCATATCGGGTAATTTATCTGGCCCGTTTTGCAGAGGCGATATATGTCCTGCACTGTTTTAACAAAAAGACGCGGCGTACCGCCGAACACGAAAAACAGATTGTCAGAAACCGTTTGCAGGTAATACAGCAGGAACACAGGAGTCATAAATGAATCGTAAGAGGGTGGATGGTATTCGTCATGTGACCTCTGAAGAGAGCAATATATTCAGTGAACTGGGCTTTGATGATGCTGACGCAGAGCAGCTTCGGGGACAAGCGGAAAAAGAAGTTGAGCAGTTGATGGCGCTTAAACGACAGTTAATGCAGGAAATCGCTGAGTGGATAGATGAACATCAATTGAAGCAGGCCGATGCTGCCGCGAAGTTGAGCATTTCGCGCCCGCGTATTTCAGATGTGGTCAATCAGAAAACCAGTAAGTTTACCCTGGATGCGTTAGTCATGATGTTAATGAAGTTAGGTAAACCAGTACGTTTGCAGATTGGATAACGCACACGCCCGGGCCTGCGCCCGGACGTATCACGCTCAGCGCTTGTCGGCTTTTTTGGCGATGGGCTTTCCTGACCAGTACCCGGCCAGCAGCGAACCGGACAGGTTATGCCAGACGGAGAACAGCGCGCCTGGCAGCGCCGCCAGCGGGCCGAAATAAATTTTACCCAGCGCGGCCGCCAGGCCAGAGTTCTGCATCCCCACCTCGATCGCCAGCGTACGGCAGGTGGATTCATCAAAACCAAACAGACGTCCGCCCCAGTAGCCGCCAAGCAGGCCAATGGTGTTATGCAGGATCACCGCGATAATCACCACCAGGCCGACGGAGGCAATATGGGCGGCGGAACCCGCCACCACCGCGCTGATGATCGCCAGAATGCACACCATCGAGAAGGCGGGCAGGAACGGCTCTACCGCTTTCACCACCTTCGGCAGCAGATGATGGACAATCAGTCCCAGCGCGATGGGGATGACCACAATCTGCAGAATGCTGAGCAACATGCCCATGACGTCGACCTGAATATGCGCGTCGACGTACAGACGGGTGAGCAGCGGTGTCGCCACGACGCCGACGAGGGTGGAGACCGAGGAGATGGTCACCGACAGCGCCACATCCCCTTTGGCAAGAAAGATCATCACGTTGGAGGCAGTCCCGCTGGCGACGCTGCCGACCAGCACCATCCCGGCGGAAAGCTCCGGCGGCATATGAAACAGCAGCGCCAGCAGCCAGGCGGCGAGCGGCATCACCAGATAATGGAGAAAGATCCCTGCAGCGACCGGCGCCGGGCGCGACAGGACGCGTTTGAAATCCTCCAGCTTCAGATGCACACCCATACCGAACATGATCAGCATCAGCAGGGTGGTGACCCATGGGCCAATTGGGGTGAAGGTGGTGGGAGTGTAATAGGCCAGAACGGAGAGCAGCAGTGCCCATAACGGGAACAGCCGCGTCAGAGTTGCGAGCATGTTGTGTTCCTTGCGATACGCGAACCGGGCCGCGCCATCCCGATGGGGCGGCGAGCAGGTCCGCTGGTTGTGTTGATGTTGTTATAAAAAAGCCGGGTTCGAGCCCGGCTATAGGTATTGTTTATCGTGCTAAGAAATTTTATTCAAACAAATTATGATGCAGCTTCTGCACCACCTTCTCCGCATCGGCGCCAGGCACCAGGAAGCAGAGGTTATGGCTGGAGGCGCCATAGCAAATCATGCGGATATTAAACGGCTCGAGGACGCCAAAGACCTCTTTGCCGACGCCGCAGGCTTTCGACAGCTCATTGCCAATCAGGGCCACCAGCGCCAGGTCTTCCTCCACTTCTACGCGACACAGCGAGGAGAGCTCGGTCAGCAGCGCCTGGGTCAGCAGGGTATCGCCCGCAGAGGTCGAGCCGGTGGTGTCCATGGTCAGGGCCACGCTCACTTCGGAGGTGGTGATCAAATCGACGGAGATATTATGGCGCGCCAGAATGCCGAATACCTCGGCGAGGAAGCCGCGGGAGTGCAGCATATTCAGGCTGTGCAGCGTCAGCAGCGTCTGGCGGCGACGCAGCGCCAGCGCGCGGAACAGCGGCGGGTTCTCGGTGGTTTTACACACCAGCGTACCGCCCGCTTTAGGCTCTTTACTCGAGCCGACAAACACCGGAATATCGCTGCGCACAGCGGGCAGCAGGGTCGCCGGGTGCAGCACTTTGGCGCCAAAGGTGGCCATTTCCGCTGCCTCTTCAAAGGCGATGACGTCGATGCGTTTCGCCGCTGGCGCCACGCGCGGATCGGTCGTATAGATCCCGGGCACATCGGTCCAGATATCGACGCGGGTGGCATTCAGCGCTTCGCCGAGCAGAGCGGCGGTATAATCGCTGCCGCCGCGGCCGAGGGTGGTGGTGCGGCCTTTCGCTTCGCTGCCGATAAAGCCCTGGGTCACCACCAGGCCTTCCGCCAGGCGTGGCGCCAGCTGCTGCTGGGTCAGTTCGGCGACGGCGGCGATGTCCGGTTCGGCGCGGCCAAAGCGATCGTTAGTGCGCAGCACTTTACGGGCGTCAAACCACTGCGCCTGAATACCGCGTTCACGCAGAATTTCTACAAACAGCAGGGTGGACATCAGTTCGCCATGGCTGACCAGTTCGTCGGTCAGGGCGGTCGAGGAGGCGAGCGCGGCGGCTTCCGCCAGCGTCGTGATATTTTCCAGCAGGCGCTCAATCTCTTCGCGGATCACGTTGGGATAGCGCAAACGCTCCAGAATATTGAACTGGATCTGGCGCAGAGCATCCAGCTGGGAAAAACGTTCGGTGGGTTCCAGCCCTCCCGCTAAGGCCACCAGAATGTTGGTCACGCCGGCGGAGGCGGAGAGCACAACAATACGGGTATTGGCATCGAGCAGCGCCACATCGATGCTGCGGTTCATAGCGTCAAAATCGGCAACGCTGGTGCCGCCAAATTTGGCGACGACTAGATCTGTCATAACAACCTCGTGTCAGGGGGCCTGACTTATTAAAACGATTCCTGAACACCGATCGTGGCAGGGGCTGGACGCCGCCGGATCGCAACAAAATGTCTTAATAAGCCAGGCCAAATTATTCAGCCATGGCACAAGGGAAGAGCGATAAACAGGGTGGCGCAGAGTGATAAACAACTACGATGTCACCCAGAAGTGCTCCACCTTGTAGACCCGACTCACCGCTCTGGGCGCTGAGGTGTTCGGGTATGAAACGCCCGACTGCGAACGTTTCTGGTGACAACCCAGGGGATTCAGCCCCTGTGGCCGGTGAGGAGCGTGACCAGACGCTCTTTCACCTCGGCGTTGCTCCCCCTCACGTATTTTCCCCGGACTGGTTCCTCCAATACGGTTACCTGGGCAACGCACCTCTTCTGGCAATTACCGACGTCTTTCACCTGGCCGGGGGAACAGGGACATTATATCCCCCGCGAATACCCTTTCGCTGTAGCGTGAAATGCGCGAGCAATAGATACCTACCAATACGTAAGCACTGCGGATATATAAAGGCTTAACACCAGCTATGTCAACGCTGCGGTTATGCGGATTTTTCATGCCCCTGCGGCTAACAGAAAAAAGCCTTATGATAGCTATACTAATGGGGCTTTTTACTCCGTTTTGACCCGATTCCTGACCGGCGTCAGGGACAAGTCACAAAAATCATCACAATTTTCCGTCACCGGCGCTACAATCGACCGAAGTCACAATCTCAAATCAGAAGAGTATTGCTAATGAAAAACATCAACCCAACGCAGACCTCTGCCTGGCAGGCATTACAGAAACACTTCGACGAAATGAAAGATGTCACTATCAGCGAGCTGTTCGCCAAAGATAGCGACCGTTTTTCTAAGTTTTCCGCGACGTTCGACGATCTGATGCTGGTGGACTTCTCCAAAAACCGCATCACCGAAGAGACGCTGGCTAAACTGCAGGATCTGGCGAAAGAGACCGATCTGGCAGGCGCCATTAAATCGATGTTCTCCGGCGAAAAGATCAACCGTACCGAAGACCGTGCGGTACTGCACGTCGCGCTGCGCAACCGCAGCAATACGCCGATTGTGGTTGATGGCAAAGATGTGATGCCGGAAGTGAACGCTGTGCTGGAGAAGATGAAAACCTTCTCAGAAGCGATTATCTCCGGTAGCTGGAAAGGCTATACCGGCAAACCGATCACCGACGTGGTCAACATTGGTATCGGCGGTTCCGACCTCGGTCCGTTCATGGTCACCGAAGCGCTGCGTCCGTACAAAAACCACCTCAACATGCACTTTGTCTCCAACGTCGATGGCACCCACATCGCCGAAGTGCTGAAGAACGTGGATCCGGAAACGACCCTGTTCCTGGTGGCGTCCAAGACCTTCACCACCCAGGAGACCATGACCAACGCCCACAGCGCGCGCGACTGGTTCCTGGCGACCGCGGGCGACGACAAGCACGTGGCTAAACACTTCGCGGCGCTTTCTACCAACGCGAAAGCAGTTGGCGAGTTCGGCATCGACACCGCCAACATGTTTGAATTCTGGGACTGGGTTGGCGGCCGCTACTCCCTGTGGTCGGCGATTGGCCTGTCCATCATTCTCTCCGTGGGCTTCGACAACTTCGTTGAGCTGCTGTCCGGCGCGCATGCGATGGATAAACACTTCTCCACCACCCCGGCGGAGAAAAACCTGCCGGTGCTGCTGGCGCTGATCGGTATCTGGTACAACAACTTCTTCGGAGCAGAAACCGAAGCGATTCTGCCGTACGACCAGTACATGCACCGTTTTGCTGCCTACTTCCAGCAGGGCAACATGGAGTCCAACGGTAAGTATGTTGACCGTAACGGCCACGCGGTAGACTACCAGACTGGCCCGATCATCTGGGGTGAGCCGGGCACCAACGGTCAGCACGCGTTCTACCAGCTGATCCACCAGGGCACCAAAATGGTACCGTGCGATTTCATCGCCCCAGCTATCACCCACAACCCGCTGTCCGACCATCATCCGAAGCTGCTGTCCAACTTCTTCGCTCAGACCGAGGCCCTGGCTTTCGGTAAATCCCGTGAAGTGGTCGAGCAGGAATATCGCGATCAGGGTAAAGATCCGGCGACCCTGGAGCACGTGGTGCCGTTCAAAGTGTTTGAAGGCAACCGCCCGACGAACTCCATCCTGCTGCGTGAAATCACCCCGTTCAGCCTCGGGGCGCTGATTGCCCTGTACGAGCACAAAATCTTCACCCAGGGCGCGATCCTCAACATCTTCACCTTCGACCAGTGGGGCGTTGAACTGGGCAAACAGCTGGCTAACCGCATCCTGCCGGAGCTGAAAGACGGCAGCAAAGTTAGCAGCCACGACAGCTCAACTAACGGCCTGATTAACCGTTATAAAGCCTGGCGCGCATAATCTTGCGCAGCTAAGACGCAATGCCGACCCTTAGGTCGGCATTTTTTTACAGCCGCCGCAGCAGGCGGGCTGGATTTCCCGCCCACACCCCTTTCTCGGTAATGGACTTCGTCACCACGCTGCCCGCGCCAATCACCACGCCGTCGCAGATGCTGACGGCCAGAATCGTGGCGCCGCTGCCGATCGACACGTCATCGCCAATCTCAATCCGCCCCCAGCTGGCGCGGTCGGCGTTTGGTTTGCCGTCGCGAAACAGGTCGTTGGCAAACATCACGCCGTGACCGATAAAACAGCGCTGGCCAATGGTGACGTACTCGCAGATAAAGGTATGAGACTGGATTTTACTGTTCGCGCCGATGCGGGTATTCCCCTGGATCTCAACGAACGGCCCAACGAAGACGTTATCACCCAGCGTGCAGTCGTACAGGTTGGCGGGCTGGTAGATCACCACGTTCTCACCGCTGGTGACGTTGCGGATCGCCGTTTCCCGAAGGGTATGCATAGTGCCTCTCAGATCGGTTTGGCCAGAATATGTAAGGTGCTTTGCTGGCTGGCGGAATGAAATGCGACATCTTTCACGTGCTGCATCCCCTGACGTTCGTAAAAACGGCGCGCAGCGGGGTTATCGGCGAGCACTTCCAGCCACAGCCAGCGTTCACCGGCCGCTTTTGCTCTCGCCTCGACGGCGCGAAATATCTGCTCGCCGTAGCGTCGGCCCGTTGTGTCAGGCAGCAGATAGAGCTTATGCAACAGCGTACCGGACGGACCTTCAGGACTTATCGCCTGACGACAGGCGTATTTCGCAAAGCCGACAGGGTGGGGGGCTTCAGCAATCAACCAACAGCACTGGGAATCGGTCAGGCTGCGTTGCAGCGAGGCCAGGGAATACTCTTGTTGCAGGTAGCACGCCAGCTCGTCGGCGTTATGCCAGAGGTGAGCAAAGTGATGGCGATAGCTGGCATTGCCCATTTCATTGAGTAAAGCCGCATCCTCTGCGCGTGCGGTACGAATCTTCAGCATGGTTGTTTCCTTTTTAACCCGTCCGTCTGGGCTGTGATTGTTACATCTTCGCCGGTGGTGGCAAAAAGTTAGCGAATAATGTCGATCTGGATCACATTTTTGCGTTATACAGGTCTCAAAGAAGCATAATGATGAGGGGTATTTATGTCGTCGGTTTATCGTCCGCTGGTGAATTTTATCGCCACCGCGATGCAAACGGTTTTGAATCTTGGGCTGCTGTGCCTGGGGATTATTTTGATCGTCTTCCTCGGGAAAGAGACGCTGCATCTGGCCGATGTCCTCTTTACCCCGGAGCCGACCAGTAAGTACCGGCTGGTGGAAGGTCTGGTGGTCTACTTCCTCTACTTCGAGTTTATCGCGCTGATCGTCAAGTATTTTCAGTCGGGGTTCCACTTCCCGCTGCGCTATTTCGTCTATATCGGCATCACCGCGATTGTGCGCCTGATTATCATCGACCATGAGTCGCCGATGGCGGTGCTGATTTACTCCGCGGCGATCCTGATTCTGGTGATTACGCTCTGGCTGTGTAACTCCAATCGCCTGAAACGCGAATAAAAAAAAGCGGCCTCCAGGGCCGCTGACCAACAGTCACAAATAAAATTTATGTAGGGTCCAGTTGAGGATAGCAGTGGCATTGGCCTTACTTTTTCAGCTGAGGGCGACGGCGACAATACCCGGTTGGGGTCGTGTATTGCGGCTAGACCGTCGGCCCTCATCTGAAATTTGGGGCCGGTGTTACAAAAAAAACTTAACCTTTCACCCCACCCGCCGTCAGGCCGTTAACCAGCCAGCGCTGCGCCAGCAGGAAGACGACCGTGATCGGGATGGCGGAGAGCACCGCCGCAGCGGCGAAGTCGCCCCACAGATAGTTCTGCGGGTTGAGATACTGTTGCATACCTACCGCCAGGGTATAGCTGTTCACATCGCGCAGCAGCAGCGAGGCGACGGGCACTTCGGTGATGGCTGCGATGAACGACAGAATAAACACCACCGCCAGAATCGGCACCGACAGCGGCAGCAGCACGAGGCGGAAGGCCTGCCATGGGGTCGCGCCATCCAGCGCCGCCGCTTCTTCCAGCGAACCATCGATGGTTTCGAAGTAGCCTTTAATCGTCCAGACGTGCAGCGCGATACCGCCCATATAAGCGAAGATCACGCCGCCGTGGGTGTTGAGGCCGACGAACGGGATGTACTGGCCCAGGCGATCAAACAACGCATACAGAGCCACCAGCGACAGCACCGCCGGGAACATCTGGAAAATCAGCATCCCTTTCAGCAGGGTCGCTTTCCCCGGGAAGCGCATACGGGCAAAAGCGTAGGCGCAGGTGGTGGAGAGGGCGACGATACCGATCGCGGTAATGCCGGCGACCTTAATCGAGTTCCACAGCCACAGCAGCACCGGGAACGGCGGCGGCGTGACACGGCCATCGGCGTGTTCGACGCTGAAGCCTAACGCCAGACGCCAGTGTTCCCAGGAGATGGTATCCGGGATCAGGCTGCCGGTGGCGAAGTTACCCTCGCGCAGCGAGATGGCGATAACCATCAGCAGCGGAAACATAATCGCCGCGATAAAAATCAGTAGCAGGAGATGCGTAGTAAAGAGACGCAGCTTTTGAGATTTGGGTTGGACCATAGCCATTGTAATTTTACTCCCCTTGACTTCTCTCCAGGCTATTTTGCTTGCCATTTTGAACTCGGGCAGTGCTCAGAATCCTCACGTACTACGTGTACGCTCCGGTTCTTCCGCGCTGGCCGAGTCCAAACTGCCCGCGCCAATAACGCCTGGTTATTCCAATTAATCAAACTTCATGCGCGTGGCTTTCAGATTCACAATCGCTAACGCGCCAACCAGCAGGAAGATAAGCGTTGCGATAGCCGCCGCCAGGCCGAAGTCCTGACCGCCGCCGCCTTCAAAGGCGATGCGATAGGTGTAGCTCACCAGCAGGTCGGTATAACCGGCCGGGGTGGTGGTGCCGAGACGGTCCGGACCACCGTTGGTCAACAGCTGAATCAGCACGAAGTTGTTAAAGTTAAAGGCGAAGCTGGCGATCATCAGCGGTGTCAGCGGTTTGATCAGCAGCGGCAGCGTAATTTTAAAGAAGTTCTGGAACGGACCGGCGCCATCCATCGCCGACGCTTCGTACAGATCGTCCGGAATCGCCTTCAGCAACCCCATGCACAGGATCATCATGTACGGATAGCCCAGCCAGGTATTGACGATGATGATCATGGTGCGCGCGGTGGTCGGGTCGCTAAACCAGGCCGGCTTAATGCCGAACAGCGCGCTGAGCATCATATTGATTTCACCAAAGCTCTGGTTGAACAGCCCTTTGAAAATCAGAATCGAAATAAACGACGGTACGGCATACGGCAGAATCAACAGGACGCGGTAAATTGCTTTGCCTTTCAGTGCTTCCCACTGCACCAGACAAGCCAGCACCATTCCCACGGCCACGGTCAAAATCACCGTCAGCACCGAGAACACCACGGTCCAGACGAAAATAGCGAAGAACGGTTTCTGGATACCTTCGTCCTGGAAGACGCGAGTGAAGTTATCCCAGCCGATCGTCACGGTGTAGCCCGGGCTCAGCTTTTCAGTGCCCCAGCTGCCGTCGGCGTTAATCGCCTGGTAGAAGCCTACGTCATTGTTCGGGCGGTATTTAACGTGGGTCTGATTGTTGGTCAGCACCCCATCTTCGCTAAGCGTATACAGCGGTTGAGTGCCAGAGAACTGACGCAGCGAGCTCATGATCACTTTGCTGTCATCCGGCAGCACCGCGGTCAGTTGGTTCAGCGCGGTGCGGTTCTGGGTAATGACGCGCAGGCTGACGCGCTCGCCTTCCGGCAGGGCATCGGTTTCTTTTAACGCCAGCTTCTGCTCACCGCCGAATTTAAAAGCGTCGGAAAGGTAGTTTTTACCGCTCTCGCCGTCGGTCAGGGCCAGTTTCCACTCGTCCCCCGCCGGGATCAGCGTGAAGTTATAGGCTTTGCCAGCCTGGAAAGAGCGATCCATCAGCACCTGCTGCGCACGTTCAAAGGTCAGCTGGTTGGTGCTGCTGTAGTTAGTGAAGGCGATGGCAATGGTACAGATCAGCGGAAACAGGACGAACAGACCCATGCCGGCGAGGCCGGGATAGACATAGCGCCAGGCATAAGCCTTGCGATTAGCGAAAATATACAGGCCAACTGAGCTTAAAATCAGCGTCATGATGGCGAACAGGTACTCCCCCTGGGCGTACATCAAAACAACAAGGTAACCCACCAGCAGGCACAGTAAGCCAATCACAGACCATGTGAGTTGCGGACTTTGCCACCAGTGTTTCTTTTTAACGGCATCCATGGGGATCATCCTCTACAGCGGTGAAAACTTATTTGTCAGGCGGCGCTTCGCTTACCTGACCTACGGTCCGAGCCGTAGTGGTAGGGCGGGTAAGCGCAAGCGCCACCCGCCGTTTTCTTACTTGGTGATACGGCTCTGTGCATCCTTCAGTGCAGCATCGACCGTCTGGCGACCGCTGGCGGCGTTGATTACCGCGGTACGAACGGCATACCAGAAGGCAGACATCTGCGGGATGTTAGGCATGATTTCGCCATTCTGGGCGTTCGCCATGGTGGCGGCGATGCGCGGATCTTTTTCCAGTTTCTCCTGGAAGGATTTCAGCGCGACAGCACCCAGCGGTTTGTCGTTGTTAACCGCTTCCAGACCCTGATCGGTCATCAGGTAGTTTTCGAGGAACTCTTTCGCCAGCTCTTTGTTCGGGCTGGCGGCGTTGATACCGGCGCTCAGCACGCCAACGAACGGTTTCGATGGTTTGCCTTTAAAGGTCGGCAGCAGGGCGACGCCGTAATTAACCTTGCTCTTATCAATGTTAGACCACGCCCACGGACCGTTGATGGTCATGGCGGTTTCGCCTTTGTTGAAGGCGGCTTCCGCGATGGAGTAATCCGTGTCGGCATTCATGTGCTTGTTCTTGATCAGGTCAACCAGGAAGGTGAGACCCGCTTTCGCGCCTGCGCTGTCTACGCCGACGTTTTTCACGTCATATTTGCCGTTTTCAAACTTGAAGGCGTACCCGCCGTCGGCAGCGATCAGCGGCCAGGTGAAGTACGGTTCTTGCAGGTTGAACATCAGCGCGCTCTTACCTTTCGCTTTCAGCGCTTTATCCAGCGCCGGGATCTCTTCCCAGGTTTTCGGCGGGTTCGGCACCAGGTCCTTGTTATAAATCAGGGACAGGGCTTCAACCGCCACCGGATAGGCGATCAGTTTGCCGTTAAAGCGCACGGCATCCCAGGTGAAGGGATAGAGTTTGTCCTGGAACGCTTTGTCCGGGGTGATTTCAGCCAGCAGGCCGGACTGTGCGTAGCCGCCGAAACGGTCATGCGCCCAGAAGATGATGTCCGGGCCGTCGCCGGTCGCCGCAACCTGCGGGAACTTCTCTTCCAGCTTGTCCGGATGCTCTACGGAAACTTTAATGCCGGTGTCTTTTTCAAACTTTTTACCCACTTCAGCGAGGCCGTTATAGCCTTTGTCGCCGTTAATCCAGATAACCAGCTTACCTTCTTCAATTTTTGCGAGGGCAGAGGCGGAAAACATCATCGTGGTCAGTGCTGACAGCGCGAGGATGCGAGCGCCAGTTTTGATTTTCATATACCCGTCCTATTTGGTGATGTACTCGTGGATACACTTCGGTGGCTTAACGATGATGAGTTTCCTTTTTTAACAACCCCTTTCCATCCTCCCCAGGTCTACGCCCCACCCGCTGGTTGTGTGATCTCCATTGCAAAAACGGCCGTATTGCGTCCTGGAGCACAGAAAAAAGTGCCCAATTTTGTCGTCCCCATCACGAAATCACGCTGCGTCCGCCATCCCCCGCGGCGAGAGGCAATCTCTCATCCTCCCATCTCCTCCCCCATAAAAAAGCCGGGGGGTGGAGGATTTGCCAGCCTAAGGAATGCCGCATAGTCGACCCATCTTGAATGTGTCTTTAAGTGACAGGTTGTAACGAAGGGAGAAGGGCATGGCGAGCGTACAGCTGCGAAATGTAACGAAAGCCTGGGGCGACGTGGTGGTATCTAAAGATATCAATCTCGAGATCCAGGATGGGGAGTTCGTCGTGTTTGTTGGACCGTCGGGCTGCGGCAAATCCACCCTGCTGCGTATGATTGCCGGACTGGAAACCGTCACCAGCGGCGATCTGTTTATTGGCGATACCCGGATGAACGACGTGCCGCCAGCCGAACGTGGCATCGGCATGGTATTCCAGTCATATGCGCTTTATCCCCATCTTTCCGTTGCCGAAAATATGTCTTTCGGCCTCAAGCTGGCCGGCGCGAAAAAAGAGGTTATTAACCAGCGTGTGACTCAGGTGGCTGAGGTCTTACAGCTGGCGCATCTCCTGGAGCGTAAACCGAAAGCGCTTTCCGGTGGTCAGCGCCAGCGTGTGGCGATCGGTCGTACGCTGGTGGCAGAGCCAAGCGTCTTCCTGCTGGATGAACCGCTCTCTAACCTGGATGCCGCCCTGCGCGTCCAGATGCGTATCGAGATCTCCCGTCTGCATAAGCGACTGGCCCGCACCATGATTTATGTCACCCACGATCAGGTGGAAGCGATGACCCTCGCCGACAAGATCGTGGTTCTGGACGCCGGCCGTGTGGCGCAGGTCGGGAAACCGCTGGAGCTCTATCACTATCCGGCTGACCGCTTCGTTGCTGGCTTTATCGGTTCGCCGAAGATGAACTTCCTGCCGGTCAAAGTCACGGCGACGGCTATCGATCAGGTGCAGGTAGAACTGCCGAACCGTCAGCAAGTCTGGCTGCCGGTGGACAGCGCCAACGTTCAGGTGGGCGCCAACATGTCCTTAGGTATCCGCCCGGAGCATTTACTGCCCAGCGATATCGCCGATGTGACCCTCGAAGGCGAGGTTCAGGTCGTCGAACAGCTCGGTCATGAAACGCAAATTCATATCCAGATCCCCGCCATCCGTCAGAACCTGGTTTACCGCCAGAACGACGTGGTGTTGGTAGAAGAGGGAGCCACATTCGCCATCGGTTTGCCGCCAGAACGTTGCCACTTATTCCGTGAGGATGGCACCGCTTGTCGTCGGCTGCATAAAGAGCCGGGCGTGTAAGGCTTCCCATTAAAAAAAGGCGCGAACCCGGCAGGCGGTACACCGGCGAAGCGTTCAAAGAAAAGCAATGATCTCAGGAGATAGAATGATGATTACTCTGCGCAAACTTCCTCTGGCGGTCGCCGTCGCAGCAGGCGTAATGTCTGCTCAGGCGCTGGCTGTCGATTTCCATGGCTACGCGCGTTCCGGCATTGGCTGGACCGGCAGCGGCGGCGAGCAACAGTGCTTCAAAGCGACCGGTGCTCAAAGTAAATACCGTCTTGGTAACGAATGTGAAACCTATGCGGAACTGAAGCTGGGCCAGGAACTGTGGAAAGAAGGGGATAAGAGTTTTTATTTCGATACTAACGTTGCCTATTCCGTGAATCAGGAAGATGACTGGGAAAGCACCTCTCCGGCGTTCCGTGAAGCCAACATCCAGGGTAAAAACCTGATCGACTGGCTGCCGGGCTCCACGCTGTGGGCGGGTAAACGCTTCTATCAGCGTCATGACGTTCACATGATCGACTTCTACTACTGGGATATCTCCGGCCCGGGTGCAGGTCTGGAAAACGTTGACCTTGGCTTCGGTAAGCTCTCTCTGGCCGCTACCCGTAACTCAGAAAGCGGCGGTTCTTATACCTTCTCCAGCGATGACACCAAAAAATATGCAGCGAAAACGGCCAACGACGTCTTTGACATCCGTCTGGCGGGCCTGGAAACCAACCCGGGCGGCGTGCTGGAGTTAGGCGTCGATTACGGCCGTGCGAACCCGCAGGATGACTACCGCCTGGAAGACGGCGCGTCGAAAGACGGCTGGATGTGGACCGGTGAACATACTCAGTCCATCTGGGGCGGCTTCAACAAGTTTGTCGTTCAGTACGCGACCGACGCAATGACCTCCTGGAACAGCGGCCACTCTCAAGGGACCAGCATCGATAACAACGGCAGCATGATCCGCGTTCTGGATCACGGTGCGATGGACTTCAACGATGACTGGGGCCTGATGTACGTGGCGATGTACCAGGACGTGGACCTGGACAGCAAAAACGGTTCGACCTGGTACACCGTGGGTGTCCGTCCGATGTACAAATGGACGCCGATCATGAGCACCCAGCTGGAAATCGGTTACGACAACGTGAAATCCCAGCGTACCAGCGAAAACAACAACCAGTACAAAATTACTCTGGCTCAACAGTGGCAGGCAGGCAACAGCGTCTGGTCTCGTCCGGCTATCCGTATTTTCGCAACCTACGCGAAGTGGGATGAAAACTGGGGTTACAGCAACGCCTCCGGTCTGCAGACCAAAGACAGCAGCGGAAGCGGCATGTACACCTCCAGCCGCGGTGACGACAGCGAAGTTACCTTCGGTGCCCAGATGGAAGTGTGGTGGTAATACCGTCCGCAGGACGGGTGTAACCTGGGAGGGGCGTCAGCCCCTCCTGACTATTCAGGGTTAGCGCGCTATTGCCTGGCTACCGCTAAACCGATGCTATCCAAGGTGAGAAGAATGAAAATGAAGAAAACTCTCGTCGCTCTGTGTTTATCCGCAGGGATGTTGGCATGCGTGCCGGGGATGAGCCTTGCCGATGTTAACTTTGTACCGCAGAACACCAGCGCCGCGCCGTCTATTCCAGCCAGCGCGCTGCAGCAGCTGATCTGGACGCCTGCCGATCAATCAAAGACGCAGAGCGTTGATTTAACCACCGGCGGTCAACGCCTGGATGTCCCGGGGATCGTCGGACCGGTCGCCGCCTGGAGCGTACCGGCCAATATCGGTGAGCTGACCCTGACGCTCGACAGCGAACTGAACAAACATAAGCAGATTTTTGCGCCGAACGTGCTGATTCTGGATCAGAACATGACGCCAGCGGCGTTCTTCCCCAGCAACTACTTTACCTATCAGCAGCCGGGCGTCATGACCGCTGACCGCCTGGGCGGCGTGATGCGCCTGACCCCGGCGCTGGGCCAGCAAAAACTCTATGTGCTGGTGTTTACCACTGAAAAAGATCTCCAGCAGACCACGACCCTACTGGATCCGGCGAAAGCCTATGCCAAAGGCGCCGGCAATGCGGCCCCGGATATCCCGGATCCGATCGCTAAACATACCACCGATGGCGTGCTGAAGCTGAAAGTGAAAACCAATAGCACCTCCAGCGTGCTGGTGGGCCCGCTGTTCGGCTCCTCCGGCCCGGGTCCGGTCACCGTAGGCAATACCGCCGCGCCGGTGGCCGCGCCAGCCGCCGCTGCTGCTGCTGCACCGGCAGCCAAAAGCGAACCGATGCTCAGCGATACCGAAACCTACTTCAACAACGGTATTAAGCAGGCGGTGAAACAAGGTGACATCGACAAAGCCCTGAAATTGATGAACGAAGCTGAGCGCCTCGGCTCGAAATCCGCTCGTTCCACCTTTATCAGCAGTGTAAAAGGCAAGGGGTAATCGTCTCCCCACAATGCTGATGTTTAGGCACAGCCTTTAGGTGCATCCTTCGGGATGCACCTTTTTTTGCACGCGCGGCAGCCTGTTGCATGGCTGTTGCGTGAATGATCGTATATTGACGTTTGCCCGCCACCAACCGCCTATTCTGCGATACAATGCTTTCACGTTATGTACCGGAGAATCAGGCATGTCCCATCCTGCGCTTACGCGACTGCGTGCGCTGCGCTATTTTGCCGTTATGCCATCCCTGGCGCCGCCCCTGAGTGACTGGCTGCTGCTGGAGGACTCAATGACCCAGCGCTTTGAGCAACAAGGAAAGCAGGTCACCGTGACCCTGATTAACGAAGGGTATATTGAGCGTGAGGCGCTGACTGACGAAGCGGCGCTGCTACCTGACGAGCCGCGCTACTGGCTGCGGGAGATTATACTCAATGCCGATGGCGAACCCTGGCTGGCCGGGCGCACGGTGGTGCCGGAGTCGACACTGTGTGGTCCGGAGCTGGCGCTACAGCAGCTCGGGCAGATCCCGCTGGGCCGATACCTGTTCACGTCGTCGACATTAACCCGCGATTTTATTGAAATTGGTCGCGATGCAGCGCTGTGGGGGCGTCGTTCCCGCCTGCGGCTGAGCGGCAAACCCCTGCTGCTGACCGAGCTGTTTTTGCCTGCGTCGCCGTTGTACTAAGAGGAAGAAAAAATGGAGTGGAGTCTGTCGCAGAATAAGCTGTTGGCGTTTCATCGCCTGATGCGCACTGACAAACCGATCGGCGCTTTGCTGCTGCTGTGGCCGACGCTGTGGGCGCTGTGGGTGGCCTCGCCGGGCGTCCCGCCGCTGTGGATCCTGGCGGTATTCGTCGCCGGCGTCTGGCTGATGCGCGCCGCCGGCTGCGTGGTGAATGACTATGCCGATCGAAAATTTGATGGTCACGTAAAGCGTACCGCCCGTCGTCCGCTACCGAGCGGCGACGTTACCGAGAAAGAGGCGCGAACGCTGTTTATCGTTCTGGTGTTGCTCTCCTTCCTGCTGGTGCTCACCCTCAACACCATGACCATTCTGCTGTCGGTCGCGGCGCTGGCCCTGGCGTGGGTCTACCCGTTTATGAAGCGCTACACTCATCTGCCGCAGGTGGTGCTGGGGGCCGCCTTTGGCTGGTCGATCCCGATGGCCTTCTCGGCCGTTAGCGAATCGCTGCCGCTGAGCTGTTGGCTGATGTTCCTCGCCAACATTCTGTGGGCGGTGGCCTACGATACCCAGTATGCGATGGTGGATCGCGATGACGACGTGAAGATCGGCATCAAGTCCACGGCGATCCTGTTCGGCGAAAACGATCGTCTGATTATCGGTATCCTGCAGGTGGCCGTGCTGGCGCTGATGGGCGCGGTGGGCTGGCTGAATGGGCTGGGCTGGGAATACTACTGGTCGTTGTTTGTCGCGGCAGGTCTGTTTGGCTGGCAGCAGAAGCTTATCTTCAATCGCGAGCGCGATAACTGCTTCAAAGCGTTTATGAACAATAACTACGTCGGGCTGGTACTATTCCTGGGCCTGGCGATGAGCTACCTGTAATCCCCTGTCCGCTTCCCCCCGGTGTATCGGGGGGAAGCGAGGGCAGAAAACACCGCGTTACGCGTCATCCTGCGTGACGCTTTCAATCGTCAGCCGCACATCCGACGTAATCAAGTCCGCCAGCATCCGATAAACCTTCAGCGTCTCTTCCGGCTCGGCATCGCCGGTGTCGCTAATGTAGCCTTCATCGCGCAGGGTCAGCACCAGGGTGCTGAACACCGCTTTGTCGAAGAACTCCGGCGCGTTAATGCCATGCAGCACCGACAGGCGCTGGGCCACGGTACGACTCTCTTTTTCCAGCGAACTGCGGTTGATCGACGGGTTGGCGCTCAGCAGCCAGAAGGTAATGGCATAGCGCTGCAGCGTCTCGCGCGCGCCAGCGGCCAGCAGTTGCAGGGAGCGAGAGTGCGACGGATTGAGGCTCATCACCTCGCCATCGACGACGATCAGCTCCTGACGCAGCATCTCGGCAATCAACGCATCCACCACCCCGGCCAGCTCTGCTTTCTCCCAGCGCAGGAACAGCTCGGCCTTGAGGAACGGATACAGCGTTTCGACATGGCGCAGCACTTCGGTGCGGCTGAGCTGACGATGCTGAGTCACCAGGGCGGCTAACAGCGACGGTATCACCAGCATATGGGCAATGTTGTTGCGATAGTAGGTCATCAGCACCGCCTGCTCGCGCGGCAGGATGATGATATCGCCGATGGTGTCCTTCTCCACTTCGAACTTGTTCATTTGCAGCGCGTGGTCGATAAGCTCGCTGGCCGAAGCGGAAGGTGTCGTCGCATCTGGCGAATAGGGCACATTGCGCAGCAGCGCGAGGTAGCACTCCAGCTGTTGGGTGAGCTGCTCCCGGGTCAGTGAACGCTGACGCGAGGCCAGCAGCGCCGTGCAGCACAGGTTCATGGCGTTGGCCGCGCCGGCGTTGTTGATGCGCACCATCAGGTCAGCGGCGATGTTGTTCACCGTTGGCGTCAGCCAGGAAGGGCGGATGGCTTCGATCGGGTCGATGGCTTCCCGCCACTCCGGCACATGGTGGTTAAGGTAGGTCATCAGCGGCAGTGGTTCGCCGAAGTTGACATAGCCCTGGCCAAGGTTGCGCAGCTTGCTCAAGCCACGCACCATCTGCGGCAGGCTCTCTTTCTCTTTGGTGGCGCCGCGCAGCTCTTTAGCGTAGGTGCCTACTTCCATCACGTGTTCATAGCCGATGTAGATAGGCACCAGAGTGATCGGCCGGGTGCCGCCGCGCAGCATCGCCTGGATGGTCATCGACAGCGTACCGGTCTTCGGATCGAGCAGACGGCCGGTACGGGAGCGGCCGCCTTCGACGAAATACTCGACGGAATAGCCGCGGCTGAACAGCTCGCCAAGATATTCGCGGAACACCGTGGAGTAGAGCTTGTTGCCCTTAAAGGTGCGGCGGATGAAGAACGCGCCCAGGCGGCGGAAGATCGGCCCGGCTGGCCAGAAGTTAAGGTTGATGCCCGCCGCGATATGCGGTGGCACCAGGCCCTGATGATACAGGACGTAGGAGAGCAGCAGATAGTCCATGTGGCTGCGGTGGCAGGGGACATAGACAATCTCATGGCCGTCGTGAGCCAGCTGGCGCACGCGCTCGGCGTTATGCACGTTGATCCCCTGGTACAGGCGGTTCCAGGTGAAGCCGAGAATGCGGTCGGTCAGGCGGATCATCTCGTACGAGAAGTTCGCGGCAATCTCTTCCATCAGCGCGATAGCGTTCTGCTGAGCCTTCTCATGCGAAATTTTCTTGCTGCGCGCTTCGTCTTCCACCGCGCGGGCAATCGCTTTCGAGGCCAGCAGTTTATTAAACAGATCCTGGCGGGCCGGCAGACGCGGGCCGACGGCGGCCAGGCGCTGGCGGGCAAAGTGCATCCGGGCGACGCGAGCCAGCTTCTGGGCGATGATCTTATCGGTACCGTGCTCATCCGCCATGCGGCGCAGCGACACGGAAGGCGAGAAACGCACGAAACTGTCGCGGCCGAGCCAGGAGACGGCGAAAAATTTCTGAATGCCGTTCAGCATCCGCAGCGGCGGATTGACTTCTCCTTTCTCACGACCCGGCGAGCGGCCGAACATGACCGAAACCGGCACCATTTGCACATCGAGGTCCGGATGGTTGCGGTGCAGATCGAGGTAGTCGTGGAACAGCTTGATGGACTCTTCTTTTGGCGTGTAATAGGTAAACACGCGCGGCCCACCGTGGATGAATACGTAACGCGGCAGCAGCGCGCCGTCGATCTCCAGCGGTTCAAGCGGGTCGGGTAAATCATGCGCCAGGCATTGGGCGCGCAGCGTCAGCAGGTCCGCCTTGGAATTATAGGGCAGGACGTACATGACCGGACGCGAGGTATCGAGTCCTAATTCCTGGGCAGGCTCTGCCGGAATAGACTTGCTTTTTACCAGCACCCGTAATGGTAAATTCAGTAATTTATAGTAAATTCGTTGCCAGCCGGACATAAACGATGTGAAGCCTCTGGTTAATCATGCAAATGCGCGGCAAGAATAACAGAAAGTGGGCAAAATTTCCGTTACCACGCGGCAAACGCGTACACTCATCGACGTCATTTACGTAAAAAGGTTTTGTGATGGCCAATAATACCACCGGGTTAACCCGAATCATTAAGGCGGCAGGTTACTCCTGGAAAGGATTTCGCGCAGCGTGGATCAACGAGGCCGCGTTTCGTCAGGAAGGTATCGCCGCCATCGTGGCCGTCGCGATAGCCTGCTGGCTGGACGTCGACGCCATTACCCGCGTATTGCTGATTGGGTCGGTCCTGCTAGTGATGATAGTCGAAATTCTCAACAGCGCGATTGAGGCGGTCGTGGACCGTATAGGCTCGGAATATCATGAGCTTTCAGGGCGCGCCAAAGACATGGGATCGGCGGCGGTCCTGCTGGCGATTATCATCGCACTGATCACCTGGGGAACGCTGCTGTGGAGCCATTATCATTAACGTTCTTCGCTAAGCCTCGCAAAATATAAACAATCTGCCGATTTTTGTGTGCCATGTGGTTCCAAAATCACCGGTAGCTGTATATACTCACAGCATAACTGTATATACACCCAGGGGGCGGAATGAAAGCGTTAACGACCAGGCAGCAAGAGGTGTTTGATCTCATTCGGGATCATATCAGCCAGACGGGCATGCCGCCGACGCGTGCGGAAATTGCTCAGCGCTTGGGGTTCCGTTCCCCAAACGCGGCGGAAGAACACCTGAAAGCGCTGGCGCGTAAAGGCGCGATCGAGATCGTCTCCGGTGCTTCTCGCGGTATCCGCCTGCTGACGGAAGAAGAACATGGCCTGCCGCTGATCGGCCGCGTCGCCGCCGGCGAGCCGCTGCTGGCGCAGCAGCACATTGAGGGGCACTATCAGGTCGACCCGTCGATGTTTAAACCCAACGCGGATTTCCTGCTGCGCGTCAGCGGCATGTCGATGAAAGACATCGGTATCCTTGATGGCGATCTGCTGGCGGTCCACAAAACCCAGGACGTGCGTAACGGCCAGGTGGTGGTAGCGCGCATTGACGACGAAGTGACGGTGAAGCGCCTGAAAAAGCAGGGTAACGTCGTCGAACTGTTGCCGGAAAACAGCGAATTTACCCCTATCGTTGTCGATCTGCGTCAGCAGAGTTTTACCATTGAGGGTCTGGCCGTTGGCGTGATCCGTAATGGAGAATGGCTGTAACGCCTGCCCCTGCGCAGCGTCATCTGATGCATGACGCTGCGACGTTTGTCCTCAATCAGGTCTCCGAACATGCTGCTCAACGCTGCCGATAAAGCGCTGTGGCGCCTTGCGATCCCGATGATTTTCTCCAATATCACCGTCCCGCTGCTGGGGCTGGTGGATACCGCGGTGATCGGCCACCTTGACAGCCCGGTATACCTCGGCGGCGTCGCGGTTGGGGCGACGGCTACCAGTTTCCTCTTCATGCTGCTGCTGTTTTTGCGCATGAGCACCACCGGGCTCACCGCTCAGGCCTGGGGTGCCAAAGATCCGCTGCGACTGGCGCGGGCGCTGGTGCAGCCGCTGGCTCTGGCGCTGGGCGCCGGGGTTCTCATCATCCTGTTTCGCCTGCCGCTGATTAACCTCGCTCTGCATATTGTCGGCGGCAGTGAGGCGGTGCTTGAGCAGGCGAGACGGTTTCTCGAAATCCGCTGGCTCAGCGCCCCCGCCTCGCTGGCCAATCTGGTGCTGCTCGGCTGGCTGCTGGGAGTCCAGTACGCCCGGGCGCCGGTGATTCTGCTGGTGGTCGGTAATCTGCTCAATATTGTGCTCGACCTGTGGCTGGTGATGGGCCTGCGGATGAACGTCCAGGGGGCGGCGCTGGCCACGGTCACCGCGGAGTATGCCACTCTCATTATTGGCCTGATGATGGCGAAGCGGGTGCTGACGCTGCGCGGCGTGTCGCTGGCAATGCTGAAAAACGCCTGGCGCGGGGATCTGCGCCGTCTGCTGGCGTTGAATCGGGACATCATGCTGCGTTCCCTGCTGCTACAGCTGTGCTTTGGCGCGCTGACCGTGTACGGCGCGCGTCTGGGCAGCGACATTGTGGCGGTCAATGCGGTACTGATGACCATGCTGACCTTTACCGCCTATGCGCTGGATGGTTTTGCCTATGCCGTGGAGGCCCACTCCGGCCAGGCCTACGGCGCGCGCGACGGCAGCCAGCTGCTGGAAGTCTGGCGGGCGGCCTGCCGGCAGTCTGGCATGGTGGCGCTGGCGTTTGCCCTGATTTATAGCCTGGCGGGGGAGTACATCATCGCGTTGTTAACCTCGCTGCCTTCTCTGCAGCAGCTGGCCGATCGCTATCTGATCTGGCAGGCCATCCTGCCGGTGGTGGGCGTCTGGTGCTATCTGCTGGACGGCATGTTTATCGGCGCCACACGCGGCGCGGAGATGCGGAACAGCATGGCGGTCGCCGCGGCGGGGTTTGCTGTAACGCTGCTTTCGGTCCCGCTGCTCGGTAACCACGGTCTGTGGCTGGCGCTGGCGGTGTTCCTCGCCCTGCGCGGCCTGTCTCTGGCGCTGATCTGGCGTCGCCACTGGCGACACGGCACCTGGTTTAGCTAGTCATTGCCGTTCATCACGGCCATCTATGAATTCCCGCGGTTGCGCGCCGCTTACCGGGGCAACTCAGTAGCCCGGCTCAGCGTAGCGCAAGCCGGGAAAATCGCCTCAGCCTTACCCATCGGTATGATGGTTAAAAATTCCGAATAACGAATCGGTACCAGCATTCTCATCTATAGTTAATACCATGTCCGGTACAAAACGGGCTGTAAACCCACCGAATGATGAGGACGTTATCATGAATAAAGACGAAATCGGCGGTAACTGGAAACAGTTGAAAGGTAAAGCCAAGGAACAGTGGGGCAAACTTACCGATGATGATATGACCGTGATCGAAGGTAAGCGCGATCAGCTGGTCGGTAAAATTCAGGAACGGTACGGCTATGCGAAGGATCAGGCTGAGAAAGAAGTCTCAGACTGGGAGCATAAAAACGACTACCGCTGGTAGCGTTCCGTGGCTCAAAGAATAAAGCATTTGTGTTAGTGCCTGTCTGAATGGCGTAAGGATGCGCCGTTAACCCTGTTTCCCGCTGCGGCTGACGCTCAGCGGGCTTTCTTTTTCAGCTGAATGGAATGGTCGTGCTGGCAGTGTCCCGGCGTGCTGCAGGCTTCGACTTCCACGCAGTCTGCACAAAGGCCGTGAGCTTCAATCACGTTGTGGCGCAGGGCAAAGCCCATTCTGGCCGCTAACGTATGCATGATATCTTCCACCCCTTCCGCCGCCTCTTCCTTCACCACGCCACAGCGGTCACAGATAAACATGGCTGAGCTATGGGTCGGCTGGTCAAAGAGATGGCACAGCACATAGCTGTTGGTCGATTCAACCTTATGAACAAAACCCTGCTCGAGTAAAAACTCCAGCGCGCGGTAAACCGTCGGCGGTTTAGCCTGCGGCTCTTTGTCACGCAGGAGATCCAGCAGATCGTAGGCGCTGATCGCCCCTTGTTGCAGGCTCATCAGGCGCAACACCTCCAGACGCTGTGGGGTCAGGCGTACGCCGCGCTGCGCGCATAGCTTTTCAGCATGCGCTAACATCTCTTGCGAAGGGGTCTTATCCATGAGCATCCTCGGGTTGCGTGAATTTGAATCTGTTACTTTATCACGTTCCTCAGAAAACACCGAGCGCCGGCAGGTGATACGGGTCATACTTCAGATTGTCGGTACCTGCGCCAGTTCCGGGTGCTGGCCGCTGACTTTCGTGCAGACTACGCCTTAGTCGATCGCTAAAACCGTCCTGCCCGATTTAATCGCAACACGCATGACCCTGGGTATGCTATATCTGAAGTGTCTCATTTTCGGGAGAAAACGATGAAACGACCTGATTGCATTCGCCACTGGCGCGAACTGGAAGGGCCCGACGATGCCACTTATCCCGACAGCCCGGAGCGTTTTTCGATTGGCGCGCCGCTGGGGCGCGGTTTACGTCTCAACCGGCTGGGGATCCACCACGAGCGACTGCCGCCCGGGCGGCGCACCTCGTACCCGCACGCGGAGAGCGATGAGGAAGAGTTCATCTACGTGCTGGAGGGCTATCCGGAAGTGTGGATAAACGGCTATCTCTGGAAGCTGGAGCCGGGGGACAGCGTGGGTTTTCCCGCGGGTACCGGTATCTGCCACACTTTCCTCAATAACACCGAGCAGGAGGTTCGTCTGCTGGTGGTGGGCGAGGCCAACAAGAAATACAACCGCATCTATTATCCGCTCAATCCAGGCTATGCCGCGACGCGCCAGGATCGCTGGGTTGACCATCCGCCGCAATTCTTCGGTCCACACGACGGCAAGCCGCGGAAAAAGTAATCGACCCGGGGAAGGGGCGAAGCGCGGCGCACTATGCGCCTGTGGTTTATCTTTGTGCTATAGTAGCGCCCCTTTTTACCCGGATGCTTATTTATTCGCCATGATGCCTGAATCAACGTCACCTGTTTTCCCTGCTCACCGCTTCTCCATCGCGCCGATGCTCGACTGGACTGACCGACACTGCCGCTACTTCCTGCGGCTGCTGTCGCGGCATACGCTGCTGTATACCGAAATGGTGACCACGGGGGCGATTATTCACGGCAAAGGTGACTATCTGGCCTATAGCGAAGAAGAGCACCCGGTTGCTCTGCAGCTCGGCGGCAGCGATCCGCAGGCCCTGGCGCAGTGCGCGAAGCTGGCTGAAGCGCGTGGCTACGATGAGATCAATCTCAACGTCGGCTGCCCCTCCGACCGCGTGCAGAACGGGATGTTTGGCGCCTGTCTGATGGGCAATGCGCCACTGGTGGCCGACTGCATCAAGGCGATGCGCGATGTGGTGTCGATTCCGGTCACGGTGAAAACCCGTATCGGGATTGACGATCAGGATAGCTATGAGTTTCTGTGCGATTTCATTGAGACGGTCTCCGGCAAGGGCGAGTGTGAGATGTTTATTATTCACGCCCGCAAAGCCTGGCTCTCCGGCCTGAGCCCAAAAGAGAACCGCGAGATCCCGCCGCTGGATTACCCCCGCGTCTGGCAGCTGAAGCGCGACTTCCCCCACCTGACGATGGCGATTAACGGCGGGATCAAATCGCTGGACGAAGCCAGACTGCAGCTTGAACATATGGATGGGGTGATGGTCGGGCGTGAGGCCTATCAGAACCCGGGTATTCTGGCCTCGGTCGACCGCGAAATTTTCGGCATCGCCGGCGCGGATGCCGATCCGGTGGCGGTGGTGCGAGCCATGTACCCGTATATTGAGCGTGAGCTCAGCAATGGCACCTATCTGGGCCATATTACCCGCCATATGCTGGGGCTGTTTCAGGGCATCCCCGGCGCTCGCCAGTGGCGTCGCTACCTGAGCGAGAACGCGCATAAAGCCGGCGCCGATATTGCGGTGCTGGAGCATGCTCTGAAGCTGGTGGCCGATAAACGTTAATTTCTGACGAAAACCTGGTGAAATTGACCACGCCTCGCGCACTGACGCGGGGCGTTTTCTTTTAAAGTCAAATGTTTATGTTTGGCATGCTTTTTGTAATACCTGCAGAGTGAAGTATTCATTCGTTGGGGAGAGAACCATGCTGGAACTGCTATTTGTCATTGGATTTTTTGTCATGCTGTTGGTGACCGGCGTATCGCTGCTGGGGATTATCGCGGCTATCGTGGTCGCTACCGCGCTGATGTTCGTCGGCGGGTTGTTTGCCTTGATGATCAAATTACTGCCGTGGCTGCTGCTGGCCGTGGTGGTGGTGTGGATTATTCGGGCGCTGAAATCCCCGAACGGAAACGCTTTTCGCGACAATAACCGTTGGCGTTACTAAGGTATTGAGGGGTCTGTCACAACCTGAACAATTTTGCAGACAACCGCGTAGGCATTACTGAGCAAATCTGTCACTATTAGCGCGTTAACGAATTCATCGCGCTGTACCCTACATACAGCCGAACTAAAAAAAAGTAAGGGCTTCCCAGGTGGAAGCCCTAAACTTTTGTCCCTTTGTCCGCTTACGGCAGCAGCAGACTAGACCCCTGAGTTACCCGGCTTTCCAGAACTTCATGCGCCCGACGGGCCTCGGTCAGCGGATAGGTCTGACTCTCGGGTACGTTCACTTTGATTACCCCACTGGCGATCAGTGAAAACAGTTCACTGCAGGCTTCCGCCAGCTCTTCCCGGTTGGTGATATAGCCCTGCAGCGATGGGCGGGTGACGTACAGAGAACCTTTCTGATTCAGGATCCCCAGATTGACGCCGGTCACCGGGCCGGAGGAGTTGCCAAAGCTGACCATCAGGCCGCGTCGCTGCAGGCAGTCCAGAGAGGCTTCCCAAGTATCTTTTCCCACCGAGTCGTAGACCACGGCCACTTTCTTACCGTCGGTAAGTGCCTTGAGCCGCTCCACGATTTGCTCTTCGCGATAGTTAATCACCTGCCAGGCGCCAGCCTCTTTGGCACGCTGCGCTTTCTGCGCGCTGCCGACGGTGCCGATAAGTTTCGCGCCCAGCGCTTTCGCCCACTGACAGGCAATCAGCCCCACGCCGCCGGCGGCCGCGTGAAACAGGAACACTTCATTAGGCTTAATTTCATAGGTTTTGCGCAGCAGATACCAGACCGTCAATCCTTTCAGGAACGATGCCGCGGCCTGTTCGAAAGAGATGGCGTCCGGCAGGACCGCGGCTTTGTCGGCCAGCACATTGTGTACCGTGCTGTAGGCGCCGAGCGCCGACTGCGCGTACACCACCCGATCGCCTACCTTAATGTGCGTTACCCCATGGCCAACTTTACTGACGACGCCGGCTGCCTCGGTGCCCAGACCGCTCGGCAGCGATGGTGGCGGATAGAGGCCGCTACGAACATAGGTGTCGATATAGTTGATACCGATGGCTTTGTTTTCGACCTGAATTTCATGTTCCGCAGGATCGCGGGGCGTGAACTCAACCGCCTGAAGCACCTCCGGCCCGCCGTGTTTTGAAAATTCGATGCGTGTTGCCATGTTCGCTCCTGTGTTGTTCTGAGATTATCCAGTAAGCTTAACAGCCTGCGGCGGCAGCGACGGATTTTCTTATCCGCCTCAGGCCTGCCACGCTTAATGGGTTCTTTAGCGGCAATGGCTTTCTCGCTATACTGTCACGCTCTTTTCCGTATCGGTGAAATGTTAGGCTATGGCAGGAAATAAACCCTTCAACAAACCACAGACAGAAACCCGCGAACGCGATCCGCAGCTCGCCGGGCTGAAAGTCCCGCCGCACTCGATTGAAGCGGAGCAGTCGGTGTTGGGCGGTTTAATGCTGGATAACGAGCGCTGGGACGACGTCGCCGAACGCGTGGTGTCGGAAGATTTCTATACTCGTCCGCATCGTCATATCTTTACCGAGATGGCGCGTCTGCAGGAGTCAGGTAGCCCGATTGACCTGATCACCCTTGCGGAGTCGCTGGAGCGTCAGGGGCAGCTGGACAGCGTCGGCGGCTTCGCCTACCTGGCCGAACTGTCCAAAAACACGCCCAGCGCGGCTAACATCAGCGCCTATGCTGACATCGTGCGCGAACGCGCGGTGGTGCGCGAGATGATTTCGGTGGCCAACGAGATCGCCGAAGCCGGCTTCGACCCGCAGGGGCGAACCAGCGAAGATCTGCTCGATCTCGCCGAATCCCGGGTTTTCAAAATCGCCGAAAGCCGTGCCAATAAAGACGAAGGGCCGAAAAACATCGCCGATGTGCTTGATGCCACCGTCGCCCGTATCGAACAGCTGTTCCAGCAGCCGCATGACGGTGTCACCGGGGTGAATACCGGCTACGACGACCTCAACAAAAAGACCGCCGGCCTGCAGCCGTCGGATCTGATTATTGTCGCCGCCCGTCCGTCGATGGGTAAAACGACCTTCGCGATGAACCTCGTGGAAAACGCGGCAATGCTGCAGGATAAGCCGGTACTCATCTTCAGTCTCGAGATGCCCTCGGAACAGATCATGATGCGTTCTCTGGCCTCGCTGTCGCGCGTCGATCAGACCCGCATTCGTACCGGTCAACTGGACGATGAAGACTGGGCGCGGATCTCCGGCACCATGGGCATCCTGCTGGAAAAACGCAATATCTATATCGATGACTCCTCCGGCCTGACGCCGACGGAAGTGCGCTCCCGCGCGCGGCGTATCGCCCGCGAGCACGGCGGCATCGGGCTTATCATGATCGACTACCTGCAGCTGATGCGCGTGCCGTCGCTCTCCGACAACCGTACCCTTGAGATCGCCGAAATCTCCCGCTCGCTGAAGGCGCTGGCGAAAGAGCTGCAGGTGCCGGTGGTGGCGCTGTCGCAGCTGAACCGCTCGCTGGAACAGCGCGCCGATAAACGCCCGGTCAACTCCGACCTGCGTGAGTCCGGATCCATCGAACAGGATGCCGACTTGATCATGTTCATTTACCGTGATGAGGTTTATCACGAGAACAGCGATCTTAAAGGCATCGCGGAAATTATCATTGGTAAACAACGTAACGGCCCGATCGGCACCGTGCGACTGACCTTTAACGGCCAGTGGTCGCGGTTCGATAATTATGCCGGTCCTCAGTATGACGATGAGTAAACCTCTGTCTGTCTTTTTTTAAGGAATTCAAATGCAAGCGGCAACTGTAGTCATCAACCGCCGCGCTCTGCGACACAACCTGCAACGTCTGCGTGACCTGGCGCCTGCCAGCAAACTGGTTGCGGTGGTGAAAGCGAACGCCTACGGACACGGCCTCCTTGAGACCGCGCGAACGCTGACCGACGCCGACGCCTTTGGCGTCGCCCGCCTGGAAGAGGCGCTGCGCCTGCGAGCAGGAGGCATCGCCCAGCCGATCCTCCTGCTGGAAGGCTTTTTTGCTGCGGAAGACCTGGCGGTGATCGCCGCCCAGCGCCTGCATACGGCGGTGCATAGCCCCGAACAGCTGGCGGCGCTGGAGCAAGCCGATCTCCCCGAGCCGGTAACCGTGTGGATGAAGCTGGATACCGGCATGCATCGCTTAGGGGTGCGCCCGGAGGAAGCCGAGGCGTTTTATCAGCGTCTGAGCCAGTGTAAAAACGTCCGCCAGCCGGTGAACGTGGTGAGCCATTTCGCCCGCGCCGATGAGCCGACCTGCGGCGCCACCGAACGCCAGCTGGATATCTTCACCACCTTTACCGAAGGCAAACCGGGGCTGCGCTCTATCGCCGCCTCGGGCGGCATTCTGCTGTGGCCGCAATCGCATTACGACTGGGTGCGCCCCGGGATTATCCTGTATGGCGTGTCGCCGCTGGACGATCGCTCCACCGGGAAAGATTTTGGCTGCCAGCCGGTGATGACCCTGACGTCCAGCCTGATTGCGGTGCGCGAGCATAAAGCAGGGGAGCCCGTCGGCTACGGCGGCACCTGGATCAGCGAACGCGATACCCGTCTCGGCGTGGTGGCGATGGGCTATGGCGACGGTTATCCGCGCGCCGCGCCGTCGGGCACGCCGGTGCTGGTCAATGGCCGGGAAGTGCCGATTGTCGGCCGGGTAGCGATGGATATGATCTGCGTTGACCTCGGACCGCAGGCCCAGGATAAAGCCGGCGACGCGGTAGTGCTGTGGGGAGAGGGACTCCCGGTAGAGCGCATCGCCGAGATAACGAAAGTGAGTGCTTACGAACTTATTACGCGACTGACCTCCCGCGTCGCCATGAAATACCTCGACTAAGCACCAGCCGTACCGGATAACCCTGATGTTATCCGGTACGCCATCGGCACAGCCGCGAGCGAAAAAGCGGTTTATGCCACCTCGCGGTCATTTTCCCCTCAACATCCTCTCGACCTGTCGTCATATCCGGTTTATTGTGTAAGAACCTGCCCTATGTAAACCTGGAGATACATCGCGTGTTTCAAAAAGTTGACGCCTACGCCGGCGACCCTATTCTTTCTCTGATGGAACGCTTCAAAGAAGATCCGCGAAGCGACAAAGTCAACCTGAGTATCGGGCTGTACTACAACGATGACGGCATTATCCCGCAGCTGCAGGCGGTGGCGGAAGCGGAAGCACGCCTGAACGCCGGGCCGCATGGCGCCTCGCTGTATCTGCCGATGGAAGGGTTGAGCGGCTACCGTCAGGCGATTGCGCCGCTGCTGTTTGGCGCAGAGCATACCGCGCTTAAGCAAAACCGCATTGCCTCCATTCAGACGGTCGGCGGTTCGGGCGCGCTGAAGGTCGGGGCCGACTTCCTCAAACGCTACTTTCCGGAGTCTCATGTCTGGGTCAGCGATCCGACCTGGGAAAACCACATCGCCATTTTTGAAGGGGCTGGCTTCGAAGTAAGTACTTACCCCTGGTTTGACAAAGCCACCAACGGCGTGCGCTTTGAGGACCTGCTGGCGACGCTGCAAACGCTGCCGGCGCGCGATATTGTGCTGCTGCACCCTTGCTGCCACAACCCGACCGGCGCCGACCTGACGCCAGCCCAGTGGGACCGCGTGGTTGAGGTATTACAAGCGCGTCAGCTGATCCCCTTCCTCGACATCGCCTACCAGGGCTTTGGCGGGGGGCTGGAAGAGGATGCTTACGCCATTCGCGCCATCGCCAGCGCCGGGATGCCGATGCTGGTCAGCAACTCGTTCTCCAAGATTTTCTCCCTGTACGGGGAGCGTGTCGGCGGCCTGTCAGTGGTCTGTGAAGACAGCGAAACTGCAGGCCGCGTGCTGGGTCAGCTGAAGGCCACCGTGCGCCGCAACTACTCCAGCCCGCCAAGCTTTGGCGCGCAGGTGGTGGCGACGGTGCTGAACGATGCAGCTCTGAAAGCCACCTGGCAGGCGGAAGTGGACGCCATGCGCGCGCACATCCTGACCATGCGCCAGGCGCTGGTCGACGCGCTGCAGCAGGTTGCTCCGGGCAGCAAGGTGGATTACCTGCTTAAGCAGCGCGGGATGTTCAGCTACACCGGCTTCAGCGCAGCGCAGGTCGATCGTCTGCGCGACGAGTTTGGCGTCTACCTGATTGCCAGCGGTCGTATGTGCGTGGCAGGGTTAAACTCACGTAATGTTCAGCAGGTGGCGAAAGCCTTTGCTGCGGTGATGTAAGCCGCTCTCCAGTGGGTTGCCGCTGCCGGTCAACGGGCAGCGGCAACCTCCTCTCTGATTGTGATCATCCTCTTTTTCTATGACATCTACGCGAAAAAGGCTTTTCATCCACGCGATCGGCGGGTAAGGTCGGGGCGTTGCTAAGCATGCACATTATTAAAAATAATAATGATTGATAGATTTAGGGATAAATATGCGCAAACTTACTCTCGCCTTTGCGGCGGCTTCTCTTTTGTTCACGCTGAACAGCGCCGTTGTGGCGCGCGCCTCCACGCCACAGCCGCTGTGGGTGGGCACCAATGTGGCCCAGCTGGCCGAGCAGGCGCCGATCCACTGGGTTTCGGTGGCGCAAATCGAGAACAGCCTGCTGGGGCGGCCGCCGATGGCCGTCGGTTTTGATATCGATGACACCGTCCTCTTCTCCAGTCCGGGCTTCTGGCGCGGGCAAAAAACTTTCTCCCCCGGCAGTGAGGATTACCTGAAAAACCCGCAGTTCTGGGAAAAAATGAACAACGGCTGGGATGAATTCAGCATGCCGAAAGAGGTGGCGCGCCAGCTGATTGCGATGCATGTGAAGCGTGGGGACAGCATTTGGTTCGTCACCGGCCGCAGCCAGACCAAAACAGAAACCGTTTCTAAAACCCTGCAGGATGATTTTCTCATTCCGGCCGCCAATATGAATCCGGTGATTTTCGCCGGTGATAAGCCTGGCCAGAACACCAAGACCCAGTGGCTGCAGGCGAAGCAGATAAAGGTTTTCTACGGCGATTCGGATAACGACATCACCGCTGCCCGTGAGGCCGGCGCCCGTGGGATCCGCGTGCTGCGGGCCGCCAACTCCTCCTATAAGCCGCTGCCGATGGCCGGGGCGCTGGGCGAAGAAGTGATCGTCAATTCCGAATACTGACGATCGCCTGAACGCGATAAACGGCAGCGGTAGCGCTGCCGTTTTTTTATGCAAAATCAGGGGTGGAAGGTTTTACCTTTTCACGTATTGCTGCACACTTAGAAGGATTCATTCGCAAAAGGAGTCGATGATGTGGTATCAGCAAACCCTGACGCTTGGGCCAAAATCCCGCGGTTTTCATCTGGTCACCGATGAGGTCCTCGGTCAGATTCGCGGGCTGTCCGGGGTGAAGGTTGGCCTGCTGCACCTCCTGCTCCAGCATACTTCCGCTTCCCTGACGCTCAACGAAAACTGCGATCCCACCGTCCGCTATGACATGGAGCAGTATTTTCTCAACGCCGTGCCGGACAATGCGCCGTACGAACATGATTATGAAGGTCCTGACGATATGCCTTCGCACATCAAATCATCGATGCTTGGCGTGTCGCTGATGCTGCCGGTCGAGGACGGGCGCGTCAGGCTGGGAACCTGGCAGGGCATCTGGCTGGGGGAGCATCGGATACACGGCGGTTCGCGGCACATCGTTGCGACGCTCATGGGGGAATAAAAGATGACAATTTCGGAGTTATTGCAGTACTGCATGGCGAAACCGGGAGCGGAGCAGAGCGTCCATAGCGACTGGAAAGCCACGCAGATCAAAGTCTCGGACGTGCTGTTTGCCATGGTGAAGGAAGTGGAGGACCAGCGGCCGGCGGTCGCGCTGAAAGCGAGCCCGGAACTGGCGGAGCTGCTGCGAGAGCAGCATCGCGATGTCCGGCCCAGCAAGCATCTCAATAAAGCGCACTGGAGCACCGTCTTTCTGGATGGCTCGCTGCCGGATTCGCAAATCTACTACCTGGTCGATGCATCTTACCAGCAGGCGGTGAAAATGCTGCCGGAGTCGGTCCGGCAGCAGCTATCCCGCTAATTATTTCAGCATCGGCTTCAGGAAGCGCGCGGTGTGCGAGGCTTCGCACTCGGCGACGGTCTCAGGTGTACCGGAGACCAGTATTTCGCCGCCGCCGCTACCGCCTTCCGGACCCAGATCGACAATCCAGTCGGCAGTTTTAATCACATCGAGGTTATGCTCAATCACCACGATGGTATTGCCCTGATCGCGCAGCTGATGCAGCACTTCCAGCAACTGCTGAATATCGGCGAAGTGCAGACCCGTGGTCGGCTCATCGAGGATATACAGCGTCTGGCCGGTACCGCGTTTGGAGAGTTCGCGCGCCAGCTTCACGCGCTGCGCCTCGCCGCCGGACAGCGTCGTCGCCGACTGGCCGAGACGGATATAGGTCAGGCCGACGTCCATCAGGGTTTGCAGCTTACGCGCCAGCGCCGGTACGGCATCAAAGAATTCACGCGCCTCTTCAATGGTCATATCCAGCACTTCGTGGATGGTCTTACCCTTGTACTTAATCTCCAGCGTTTCGCGGTTATAGCGTTTGCCTTTGCACTGGTCGCACGGCACATAGATATCCGGCAGGAAGTGCATCTCAACCTTAATGACGCCATCACCCTGGCAGGCTTCACAGCGCCCGCCGCGAACGTTAAAACTAAAGCGCCCTGGCGTATAGCCGCGTGAACGTGATTCCGGCACCCCGGCGAACAGTTCGCGCACCGGCGTAAACACCCCGGTATAGGTCGCCGGGTTGGAGCGCGGCGTACGGCCGATCGGGCTCTGGTCGATATCGATCACTTTATCGAAGTGCTCCAGCCCCTGGATATCGCGATACGGCGCCGGTTCGGCGATGGTCGCGCCGTTAAGCTGGCGCTGAGCAATCGGGAACAGGGTGTCGTTAATCAGCGTCGATTTACCCGAGCCGGAAACGCCGGTAATGCAGGTAAACAGACCGACCGGCAGGGTCAGCGTCACATCCTTCAGGTTGTTGCCGCGCGCGCCGGTCAGTTTCAGCACTTTTTCCGGATTGGCGGGTACGCGCTGTTTCGGCACTTCGATTTTGCGCTTACCGCTCATGAACTGCCCGGTGAGGGATTCTGGTACCGCCATAATGGCGTCCAGTGGCCCTTCGGCCACCACCTGGCCGCCGTGGACCCCAGCGCCAGGGCCGATATCGATCACATGGTCGGCGGCGCGAATCGCGTCTTCGTCATGCTCAACGACGATCACCGTGTTGCCTAAATTACGCAGATGGATCAGGGTACCCAGCAGGCGTTCGTTATCGCGCTGGTGCAGGCCGATAGAAGGCTCATCCAGCACGTACATCACACCAACCAGCCCGGCGCCAATCTGGCTCGCCAGACGGATACGCTGGGCTTCGCCGCCGGAGAGCGTTTCCGCCGAACGGGAAAGCGTCAGATAGTTCAGACCGACGTTGACAAGGAACTTCAGGCGATCGCCGATCTCTTTCAGCACTTTCTCAGCGATTTGCGCCCGCTGGCCGGAGAGCTTCAGGTTGTTGAAGAAGTCCATCGCGTGGCCGATGCTCATATCGGAAATGGTCGGCAGCGGGGTGTTCTCTACAAACACGTGGCGCGCTTCACGACGCAGCCGCGTGCCGTCACAGCTGGCGCATGGGCGGTTGCTGATGAATTTCGCCAGCTCTTCGCGCACGGCGCTGGATTCCGTCTCTTTGTAACGGCGCTCCATATTGTGCAGAACGCCTTCGAACGGGTGACGACGTACCGAGGTGTCGCCGCGATCGTTCATGTATTTGAATTCAATATTCTCTTTACCGGAACCGTACAGGACCACTTTCTGCACGCTGGCGCTGAGGGTGCCCCACGGCGCTTCGACGTCGAATTTATAGTGCTCCGCCAGCGACTTCAGCATCTGGAAGTAGTAGAAGTTGCGGCGATCCCAGCCGCGGATGGCGCCGCCCGCCAGCGACAGCTCCGGATTCTGCACCACGCGGTCGGGATCGAAATATTGCTGAACGCCGAGGCCGTCGCAGGTCGGGCAGGCGCCCGCCGGGTTGTTGAAGGAGAACAGGCGCGGCTCCAGCTCGCGCATGCTATAGCCGCAGATCGGGCAGGCGAAGTTAGCGGAAAACAGCAGTTCTTCCGCTTTTTCATCATCCATATTGGCCACAATGGCGGTACCGCCGGAGAGCTCCAGCGCGGTTTCGAACGACTCGGCCAGGCGCTGCGCCAGATCGTCGCGCACCTTAAAGCGGTCGATGACCACCTCGATGGTGTGCTTCTTCTGCAGCTCCAGCTTCGGCGGATCCGAAAGATCGCAGACTTCGCCGTCGATCCGCGCGCGGATGTAGCCCTGGCTGGCGAGGTTTTCCAGGGTTTTGGTGTGCTCGCCTTTACGCTCTTTAATAATGGGCGCCAGCAGCATCAGGCGCAGGCCTTCCGGCTGCGCGAGGACGTTATCGACCATCTGGCTGACGGTTTGCGCCGCCAGCGGCACGTCGTGATCCGGACAGCGCGGTTCACCGACGCGGGCGTACAGCAGACGCAGGTAGTCGTGAATTTCGGTAATGGTACCCACCGTCGAACGGGGGTTGTGAGAGGTTGATTTCTGTTCGATGGAAATCGCCGGCGACAGCCCTTCGATATGGTCGACGTCCGGCTTCTCCATCAGCGACAGGAACTGTCGCGCATAGGCGGAGAGCGATTCGACGTAGCGACGCTGGCCTTCGGCATACAGGGTGTCGAAAGCGAGTGAAGATTTGCCAGACCCGGAAAGCCCGGTGACGACAATGAGTTTGTCGCGCGGGATAACGAGGTTGATGTTTTTGAGATTATGGGTGCGGGCGCCCCGAACTTCGATCTTATCCATTCACCTTTCCCGGTAGGTAGATACACGGATTGCCTGGTTTGCTTGAAGGACAAACGGCAGAAACGGCTAATTATGACACAATTTAACCTGAATGAATATACAGTATCGGAATGCAAATTCAGGGGGAGTGTGCAACAATGTCTTGTACGAGTGCTATCTCTGGAATCAGCCTCGCAGCTATCAAAATGCTACGTGGAAATGGTACACTCGCGCGTTTAAACTATTAAGAAACGTATTCAGGAGACACGAACATGGCCAGCAGAGGCGTAAACAAGGTGATTCTCGTCGGTAATCTGGGGCAGGACCCGGAAGTACGCTACATGCCAAGTGGCGGCGCTGTCGCCAACTTCACGCTGGCAACTTCCGAATCCTGGCGTGACAAGCAGACCGGCGAAATGAAAGAGCAGACCGAGTGGCACCGCGTTGTGCTGTTCGGCAAACTGGCGGAAGTCGCTGGCGAGTATCTGCGCAAAGGCTCTCAGGTATATATCGAAGGCCAGCTGCGTACCCGCAAGTGGACCGATCAATCCGGTCAGGAGAAATACACCACCGAAGTCGTGGTTAACGTTGGCGGCACCATGCAGATGCTGGGCGGCCGTCAGGGTGGCGGCGCGCCGGCAGGCGGCGGCCAGCAGCAGGGCGGTTGGGGTCAGCCTCAGCAGCCGCAGGGCGGCAACCAGTTCAGCGGCGGCGCACAGTCCCGTCCGCAGCAGCAGGCCCCGGCAGCGCCTTCTTCTAACGAACCGCCGATGGACTTCGACGACGACATCCCGTTTTAAGGCTTGCCTTAAACGCGTTGCCTGCGCCGTAAAATACAAAAAGCCCCGGTTTCGCCGGGGCTTTTTCTTTATCCTTTCAGCATTTTTTCTGCGCCACCGTGTCAGAACCGGTTTTTAACCTGCGGCGACGAGCGTTTCAGGCAGAGGGCGCCTGAGCGGTCTCCGGCGTCGCCACGCTGGGCTGCGGTTTCACTGGCTCTGCTGCTGGCTCCTGTCGCGGCGCGGCCGTCGCTTTCTGTTTGCGGGCCATATCATCGACGATCAGCCGATAGGCGATGTAATACTTATAGATATTACTGACGTAGGTGACCGTCTCGGCGCCAATTTTTTCTGCCGCCAGATTTTCGACATTACCGAACCAGACGTTCGGGTCAAATCCTCGCTGTTTAGTCATGGTGCGCAGGCGGGCGATACGCGCCGGACCCGCGTTATAGGAGGCAAAGGCAAACAGCGCCTTATCGAGCCGGGTCATGGGCTCATCAGCATAGTAGCGATCTATCATCCAGCGCATGTATTTCACGCCAGCATGGATGTTGGGATCCAGCTGTTTAATATCGCCCACTTTCAGCTCTTTTCCGGTGCTGGGCATCACCTGCATTACCCCGACGGCGCCGACGTGGCTTCGCACCGACTGGTTCAGTCGCGATTCCTGGTACCCCTGGGCCGCCATCAGCAGCCAGTCGACATCGTAGCGATCGCCATATTTGCGGAAGACTTCCACCATGGCGAGGAACTTGCGCCTTTCCTTACTCGCGGCGGCATTTTTGACATATTTGGCATTTTTCAGGTAACGCAGCAGGAGGGTATTACCCAGCGTGGTGCCCTGACGATTCTTTTTGACGAAGTTGTTTAGCACCGCCAGCAGCTGCGGGCTGTCTTTGCGTACCGCCCAGGCAATGTTGCCGCCGTCGCGCAGCACCACGTTGTCATGGACCTGAATTTTCGGAAACACCTGTTTCCAGAAAACGGCTTTGTGTTGATCGACGACGATCAGCGGAATCAGCCCGGCGTTGAGCATTTCCAGCAGATCTTCATCCTCCAGCGCTTCCGGCGCTGCCTCCAGGATAACCGGCGGCCGCGACTCACTGGCAAATCGGGCATTCAGCGCCTGCAGACTCTCGTAATAGCTGGAGGAGCGGCGAACAAAGACGGTTTGGCCGGAGAGCTGCTCCAGGCTGTCGATCTTCGGCGATGCCGGCCCGGAGATCAGTAATTCTTTCACGTTGCTGTAGAGCGGCTGGGCGAAATCGACCTGGGCTTCCCGCAAGGGCGTGATGGTCAGATTGGCAGCCGCAATATCGCCTTTACCTTCATTAAGCGCGATAAAGAGATTATCCCGGCTGACCGGCACAAAAACGATATGCAGCTTCAGGTGGCGCTGTTTGAGCTTTTTATCCTTCGCCAACTGCTTATTCAGATCGTTTTCCAGCGCCATAAAGATATCGTGGGTTGCTCCGCGCTGAGTGCCTTTATCAATAAAAAAGAAGGTCTTGCTGTAGGTGGTTAATACCCGAATGGTGCGCCGCTCGGTCATGCCGGGCAGATCGCCTTTCCATGGCTGCAGCATATCGTCGATGTGGATCGACAGCGTATTGTCTTCGGTTGCGACTGGCGGCGCTTTTTCCGCCTCCGCCGCAAGCAGGATAGGGGCGAATAACAGCGCCGCGAGGCAGGTGAGCCAGGCGATAAACAGGCGTGATAGCAAGTTGGCGTTCATGGAGGAACACTCCGCAGGGGGATGTGATTATTTTAGCAGAACGGCTGCCGTTAGCCGGGCACGACAAGGGCGTAAAAAACATAACGATGCCGACAAATAGTCTTCTCCCATTCTATCGCTTGCTATTAATGTGCTTTTATCTTTACTTTAACTATGGAGATAATATGGCGGAAATGTGTTTTTTTAATGATAAATAGAAAATGATGATGATATTTTTATTTTATTCTTCTCCATTTGTTTTGTTGTAACCGTTTGATTATTTGTGTTTATTTTATTTTTCTCCGATATTGATTATTATCATCTTGATAATGAATCTCATTTTTATTACCGTAGCACAGCACATTACTCTTATTATTCGCTGTCTGGATTACGCTATCAAAGAATAGCGCGCAGCGCTTTTTCTCTAATGATGAAACAGGGCACTTAATTTTATTATGCCTCATGCTGTTTTCTTATTCCCATGACTATCGGGAAGGGGCTGACCTACGCCAAAATCTGGCGAGGCGCAGAGGCGAGTATTTTATCCCATTGTTTTTTCAATTGGGGAAGGCGTTATGCCCGACAGCAACAGAAAACAGGGCATATTCTATGAAATACACGTCTCACTTCCCGCTGGGGATCGTCATTCCTTTGCTCGCCTGTAGCGTGCCGCTGCAGGCGGCAGAGAATATGACAGAACAATCGACGCGCGATAAGAGCACCCCAACGGCCGAAAACCAGGAGGAAACGATGGTGGTGACCGCTGCCAGGCAGAACCTGCAGGCACCGGGCGTGTCGACCATTACCGCAGAGGAGATTCGCAAACATCCCCCCGCCCGCGATGTATCGGAGTTAATTCGTACGCAACCTGGGGTAAACCTGACCGGCAACTCCACCAGTGGTCAGCGCGGCAACAACCGGCAAATTGATATCCGTGGCATGGGGCCCGAGAATACGCTGGTGCTGGTCGATGGTAAACCGGTGACCAGCCGTAACTCGGTGCGGTATGGCTGGCGCGGCGATCGTGACTCCCGCGGCGATACCAGTTGGGTGCCAGCGGAGATGATCGATCATATCGATGTGATCCGCGGCCCGGCGGCGGCGCGCTATGGTAATGGCGCGATGGGCGGGGTCGTCAACATCGTGACCAAACCGACCACGCCAGAATGGCACGGGTCGTGGAATACCTATATGAATGCTCCGCAGCACCGTAAAGAAGGGGCGACGAAACGTACCAACTTTAGCCTCAATGGTCCACTGTCGGACAGTGTCAGCTTCAATCTCTGGGGTAATCTGAGTAAAACCCAGGCTGATGCTCAGGACATTAACGCCGGGCATGAAGCGGAGCGTACCGGTTCCTACGCCGGTTCTTATCCCGCCGGACGTGAAGGGGTGGTGAACAAAGATATTCACAGTAAGCTACGCTGGGAGTTCGCCCCGATGCAGGCCCTGGAGTTTGAGGCCGGCTACAGCCGCCAGGGCAACCTCTATGCCGGCGACACGCAAAACACCAATACCAGTACGTTGGTGAAGAGTATGTACGGGAAAGAGACCAACCGTCTCTACCGGCAAACTTACGGCGTCACATGGACCGGCGGCTGGGATAATGGCGTGACCAGCAACAGCTATGCCCAGTACGAACACACCCGTAACTCGCGAATGAATGAAGGGCTGGCGGGCGGTACGGAAGGGATCTTCTCCAGTAGCGAGTTTTCAGATATCGATCTGGCCGATGTCCTGCTACATAGCGAAGTGAATATTCCGTTTACGCTGGGGGTCGATCAGAATCTGACGCTGGGCACCGAATGGAATCAGCAGCGGATGAAAGATGGCGTATCGACAACCCAGGCGCTCTCTTACGGGACTATCGACGGTGTGTCGGCTACCGGTCGTAGCCCGTACTCCAGCGCCGAGATCTTCTCGCTGTTTACCGAAGATAATATGGCGCTAACGGACAGTACCATGCTGACACCCGCCCTGCGCTTCGATCACCACAGCATCGTCGGCAATAACTGGAGCCCCTCACTGAACCTCTCCCAGGAGTTGACGGATGACTGGACGCTGAAGCTGGGCATTGCCCGCGCTTACAAGGCACCTAACCTCTACCAGTTGAACCCGAACTATATTCTCTACAGCAACGGTCAAGGCTGTTATGCCAGTAGTTCCGCCTGCTATCTGATGGGGAATAGCGACCTGAAAGCGGAGACCAGCGTTAATAAAGAGATTGGTCTTGAGTACAAGCATGATGGCTATCAGGCGGGAATCACCTGGTTCCGTAACGACTATCACAACAAGATTGAGTCAGGGTACGCGGCGGTGGGCACCGCCAGCAACGGCACCACCAATATCTATCAGTGGGAAAACGTACCAAAGGCGTTAGTGGAAGGCCTGGAAGGAACGCTGAATCTTCCGGTGGGGGAGACGGTTAACTGGAGCAATAACCTGACATGGATGCTGCAGAGCAAGAATAAGACGACCGGCGACCGGCTGTCAGTGATCCCGCAGTTTACCCTGAACTCGACTTTGAGCTGGCAGGTTCGTGAAGATCTCTCCCTGCAGAGCACCTTTACCTGGTATGGTCGACAGAAACCAAAACGCTTTAATTATAAGGGCGAGGCGGTCAGCGGCAGCGAACTAAACGAAGTCAGCCCATACAGCATTGTCGGCCTCAGTGCGACCTGGGATGTGAACAAAAATCTGAGCTTCACCAGCGGGATAGATAACCTGTTTGATATTCGCCACTACCGGGCAGGGAATGCGCAAACGACCGGCAACGCGACGACGGGGGCTTATCTGTATGGCGCGGGTGCGGAGACCTATAACGAGTCGGGGCGGACCTTCTTTATGAGCGTTAATACTCATTTCTGATGATCCTGATGAGGAGTAAACCGGGTGCAGCGCGACCCGGTTTTTTTATTTCAGATGAGAGCGGAGGAGGCGGTTATAAATCGTGACAAAATCTTCACGCCCTCTACATTATTAGCTCAACATATCCTTTTATACTGATTTCCGTCGCGCAAGGTCGTTGATCCCGACCGGGTTCGATAATAGCATCCTGCTATTTCCCTTCTGTAATATCCCCTGTCCCCCTTCCATTCCCAACCGCAGCGATGCGGAGGAGGGGGACCTCCTTATTTTTGCCGCGTGATCTGATAGCGATACTGAGTGGGTGTGAGCGCATAATATTTTTTGAAGGTACGATTAAACGCACTGAGATCGTCATAACCGACCATCATACAAATATCGACGATTCGGTAACCAGGCGTCGTCAGCAATAAACGGCAACACAGCGACATGCGCTGCTGGCGGATATATTCCATGGGCGAACGATCAAAATAATGGCGGAAGAGTCGAAATAAATGCCAGGGGGAATAACCAGAGATATCGCTCAGATCGTCGACGGTCAGTTTCTTATCCAGATTATTATCGATCCACAAGAGCAGGTCGTTTAATACCGATTGCTGGAGCGTTTTGCTACGCATGATTGCGGCTAATCCCATAACGAATGGCTCCTCAGCGAGGAGCCTTGGGGTTTATTGAACAGTGAGTTCGCCGTGGCGAACCTGATAATTTTTTTGATTATCAGGGCCAATATAGTCGCTGGCGGGTTTTGCCAGCTGCAGATGACCAAACGCGGTTGATTGCTCTGCATGATAATTTTCGCCGTCATTCACGTCGCCGTGCCCGTTATAACGGGCAATGGCCGGAAAGGGGTACGCCAGGCGAGTCGCGATAACGGCTGGGGCGGCGTCAGCGAAAGGCTGACTGACTTTCTGCACGCCGTGAAACTGCGTTTGGGCATCTGGTTTTTCTGTCATCGGCGGCAGGCTGGTGGCGGCTGGCGCCCGTTTTCCGGCCATGATCTCTTGCGGCGCGATGCCTTCCTCGGTCCAGCGCATCAGCGGGGTAAGGAGATCAATTTGATCGTAACCTTCGCCATTACCGCAATGGGCTACCCCAGGCAGCAGGAATAACCGCAGGAAGGTATCCGTTGCGGCATGGCCCATCTCTGCTTCTACGCCGCGGTAATAGGCGATAGAAAAGGCTGGGCTGACGGAGTCATCGGCCAGACCGTGCCACAGGATAAGCTTGCCGCCGCGCTGTTGATAGGCATGAAGATTGGTATTTGCCGCGTTATAGAGCGGTGCCAGTTGAGCGACGGCGTCAAAATTCTGCTGGTTCAGTGGGAAATCCCGCATCGATTGGATCTTCTGTTTTCCTCCCGGCAGGAGCACGGATTGCAGAGCCGGCAGTACCATCATTTCCGACATCGAGTGGCCGGTCGGGGTCTCGGGCACCGGCCAGCGTAGCTCGGAGCCCAGCGGCAGACCGCCAGCGACAAACTGGGCGCCGTGGCTGTCGTAAGCGCCGCGGTAGAGTTTTTTCACCACCTCGATCTCTTCCTGCGTCAGGCAGGTAGAACGGTCCTGAGCATCGGCAGGACAGCGGGGGAGCCATGACTCAGAGAACTGACAGGCATACGGATTTTGCAGGATACCATCCTGCACGCCGGAAAGCGTCGGGCAGTGAGCCAGCACGGCCTGGTGAATCAGAGGAAGGCGATCTTTCAGCAGGATAGCGGTACCGTCCGGACGCTGATTGGCGGCCACATTCCAGCCGTGGAAGAAGGAATTCTGAAACTGGAAAAAGGCCGCAGGCGCGCCAGCGCTGATACCGTCAAAATCTTGCGGAAAGCGCTGTGCTTCCATCAATGCTTCGCGACCGCCGTCTGAGCAGCCCATAAAGTACGCGTACTTTGGTTGCTGGCGGTAAAGCGTCTGAATCACCGCTTTGGTCAGCACGGCGGTCAGGTGGTTGGCGCGCCAGGCAAAATCGATGCGCTTTTGCGGATCCTCGGCCCATGAAGCATCCATCATACTGCCATGGTGCCCCATATCGGTTGCTGCCACCACAAACTCGCCGTTCATTGCCGGCAGGCAGCCGCTGGCATTCGACAGACTCAGGTTAATACTCCCGCACAGTCCGCCGCAGCCGACCTGCAAGAAACGTTGACTCCAGCGTTGGGTCGGCAGGGCAATCTGCACGCCAATCTGGGGGGCGATAGTGGCGCTCACCTTGCACCAGCTTCCCTGCGCGGAGGTTTGCATTTCAGTGTGGTTGATAGTGACCTTTGCGCCAACGGCGGCGCTGAAGTCGGTCGCGCTCAGCGCATCGCATGTTAGCGCGGGGAGAACCATCGGCAGACTGGCGGCAGCCTGCGTGGGTGAAGCGAACGATAACCCAAAGAGGGTGCAGAGGATGACGGGTAAGATCGTCTTGAGTAAGCGTGTCATACGCAGTTCCCTGTTGCTAATGATGGGAGGCGGCAGGATGGCGAAGCCTATGCCTCACCTTCCCTGGCGAGGCGCCACTGCTTGGCTATTGTAGATAACGATAGACTTTCCTTGATGCCTTGATAAGGCGACCCTACTGTATTCTGCTATTTTGAGGAAAATATGGAGATGTTCGTTAACGGCCTTTGGCAGTGTATACGGGGTAGAATGTTGTGATATCAGTTGCATAATTTATTCAATTTCTCTTCATTATATCTGCTGGGTTTCAGGATATTTTTCTCCCTGTTCCTGGTGATCCCAGAGAGCATCATTCCTAACGAGAATTTTCCCCCTTTCCATTAACAAGAAAGGGGGCTTTTTTAATAAAAAACGTTCAGGTAAATCTAAATATAGCTCTGGTGTTGGCCATTAGAACCACGGCGTTCAGCAAAAGTTCCATCATTAAATATATTTTTAAAGATGATTTAACATCCTTTTTTTCTCCATTTTATCGCCATAATTGCATGTAATTCTGCGCCTCGCTCAGGTTATTTTCTGTCGCACATTTTAGAGATGCATCCTGAACAAATAAGCTCAACACCAGCAGAATACTGCTATTGCTCATTATCTCGTAGACGACACATTCATGTTAAAAAAGACTCATATCATCAGCGGATTATTGATCGCCCCTTTAACGTTATATGCCGCAACATCATATCAAGTTGATGATATCCGTTTTGAAGGGCTACAGCGCGTGACCGTCGGGGCAGCGCTATTAAGTATGCCATTGCACGCGGGAGATGCGGTGACGCCAGAAGATGTCAGCGAGGCTGTGCGCGCGCTGTATGCGAGCGGCAATTTCGAGAATGTGCAGATCCTGCGCGATGGGAAAACGCTGGTGGTGCAGGTTAAGGAACGGCCCACTATTGCCAGCGTCAGTTTTTCCGGGAATAAGTCAGTGAAGGATGATGCGCTAAAGGAAAATCTCACCGCGTCCGGTATTTCTGCAGGTAGCGCACTGGACAGAAATTCGCTTAGCGAAATAGAAAAAGGGTTACAGGATTTCTATTACAGTGCGGGGAAATACAGTGCGCAGGTTCACGCGGTGGTGACCCCGTTACCGCGTAATCGCGTTGACTTAACGTTCGTCTTTCAGGAAGGCATCTCGGCGAAAATCGCACAAATAAACATTATCGGTAATCAGGCGTTTCGGGAAGAGACGCTCCTGGACCAGCTTCAGCTACGCGATAATGTGCCGTGGTGGAACGTGGTAGCCGATAAAAAATACCAGAAGCAGAAGCTGGAAGCCGATCTGGAAACGCTGCGCAGTTTTTATCTCGATCGCGGCTATGCGCGCTTTGCTATCGAGTCCACGCTGGTCAGTATGACGCCAGATAAAAAATCCCTGTATATCACTATCGCCCTCAATGAAGGCGAACGTTATCGGGTCGACCGAACTCAGGTGACAGGCGACCTGGCGCAGCATGGCCCAGAGATCGAGGCCCTTGCCCAGCCGCTGGCGGGGGCATGGTACAGCGGGGCGCAAGTCACCACAGTTGAAAATGAGATCAAAAAGCGTTTCGGTAAGTATGGTTATGCCTGGCCGCAGGTGACGACCACGCCGGAAATCGATGATGCGCATCACCGCGTGGCGCTGCATATTCAGGTCAACGCGGGCCGCCGCTACTCGGTACGCCAGATCCGATTTTCCGGTAACGACACCTCCCGGGACGCGGTGCTGCGTCGTGAAATGCGCCAAATGGAAGGGGCGTGGCTCAACAACGAAAAAGTCGAACAAGGGAAAGTACGTCTTGACCGAACGGGTTTTTTTGAGAACGTTGAACAGCAGATCGTTCCGGTCAGTGGGACGGCAGATCAGGTCGATGTGGTCTACAAGGTGAAGGAGCGCAACACCGGCTCATTTAACGTGGGCCTGGGATTTGGTACGGACAGCGGCGTGAGCTATCAGCTTGGCGTGACTCAGGATAACTGGCTGGGAACGGGTAATAGCGTTAGCTTCAACGGGACGCGCAACAGCTACCAGTCTTATCTTGAACTGGGGGCGACGAACCCGTGGTTTACCGTCGATGGCATCAGCCTGGGCGGAAAGATTTTTTATAACAGCTATGATGCTTCCGATGCGGATGCCGGGAGCTATAACCAGCAGAGCTATGGCTTAGGCAGTACGCTGGGGTTTCCCATTAGCGAAAATAACTCCCTGAACCTGGGACTGGATTATGTTCATAATCGCCTGACCAATATGGATCCGGAGCTGACGACCTGGCGCTACCTCAGCTCCCGGGGAATCGAGCCCAGCGTGGTGACGAAAGATGGCGACAGCGGCGCGAAATATAGCGCCAACGACTATTTTGTGAGTCTTGGATGGGGATATAACGATCTCGATCGCGGCTTCTTCCCGCGTGCGGGAAACAAGAGCAGTCTTAGCGGTAAAGTGACCCTCCCCGGTTCGGATAATAGCTACTACAAGCTCTCATTTGACACCGCCCAGTATCTGCCGCTGAGCGAGAATAAGCGCTGGGTCTGGATGGAACGTTTGCGTGCAGGCTATGCCGGTGGGTTAGACGGCAAAAGTGTACCGTTCTACGATAACTTTTACGCCGGCGGCTCGTCGTCAGTGCGCGGCTTCTCTTCTAACACCATTGGGCCTAAAGCGGCCTATTACCGCTGCAATGGTAGCGAAAGCAGCTATAGCGCCTGCCCGCTGGACGCCTCATCTGATGCGGTCGGCGGGAATGCCATGGCGGTGCTGAACAGCGAATTTATCATTCCAACCCCCTTTGTGAATGATAAGTACGCCGATAGCCTGCGAACCTCGCTGTTTGTTGATGCCGGGACGGTCTGGAGCACATCCTGGCAGAACACCGCGCAGACGCTGGCGGCAGGGATCCCTGATTACGGCGATCCGGGTCATATTCGTCTCTCCGCGGGGATTGCCGTGCAGTGGATGTCTCCCCTCGGTCCACTGGTCTTCTCCTGGGCAGAGCCGTTTAAAAAGTATGATGGCGATAAAGCAGAACAGTTTCAGTTTAATATTGGCAAAACCTGGTAAAAACGCAGGCAGGTCCAACGGGCCTGCCTGCCGTGTGGATCAGGGTTGCACCACTTTCCAGATGGTATATTTCTCTTCTCCCGGTTTAACCGCCTGAGCGAAGTGTTGGTTTAAATGGCTGGCGGTGAACATTACCGCGCCATCCGGGCCGATAGTCGGCGTATCGGGCCAGTACACGCGGTCGTCAGCGGCCAGCAGGGTGAACCGCCCGCTCTGCGGGCGATAACGGACAATACCGTTATGGGTCACATCGGTGATATAGAGTGCGCCATGCTTATCGACCACGATCCCATCGCTATTCCCGCCGACCTCACCCGCGGTACGGATGGCCGCGGCGAGCTGGCGTTCGTTCATCGCGGGATCGCGCAGCGCGGCGGTGGCGATGGTCCGCGCCGTGGTACCGGTGGTGACCGTCCAGTAGAGGGTTTCCTGGTCCGGTGACAGCGCAATACCATTGATACCAAGCATAATGGGGTTGCCCGGCCAGACCGTTTCCCCATGTGAAACCACCTGCAGACCGGCAACCGGCATCAACGCCGGGTGCTGGTTCAGTACCCGGCGGACCGCCCCACGGTTAGCATCCGCGACGATCAGTCCGGCCTGATTGTCCGGCGCGCTGCGCAGGCCGCTGTCGGCGATATACGCCACCCGGCGCGCCTCATCGACCACAATATCGTTGAGGAAGCTTCCTTCCCGGTCGGCGACGCTGTCGAGCGGAATACGCTGCACCAGATGACCGTCGCTGAGCGCATAGATCATGATTTTTTGCGCCCCCGGCGGCGCCGTCTTTTCCCCTGCGACAAAGCCCTGATCTAACGCCCATAGCCAGCCGTTGCGGTTATCGACGTAAAAGCCCAGCACATTGCGCAGGTGCGTGCGGGGATCGGCGCTGATGCTGTTGGCCGCGGTGGACGGAAAGGCGGTGAGTCGTGCCGGGCCGCTCAGGGACTTGGTATCGAGCAGGCTGAGCGTGGCGGGCGCCTGGGTCGAAATCAGACGTGGGGTGCTAACAAATGCCCGACCGGCGGCGTCAAAGTGCAATCCTGCGATGGGCGCATTGACGGAATGCGCATCGACGCGCTGCTGCCAGGTGACCCCGGTATAACTGCGCCATAGCGCCAGATGGGCAGGGGCGTCAGGCCCGGCCGCCAGTGCGGTCTGCCCCAGGGACAGCAGGCCGAGAACGAAGAGTGAAAAACGATGCATCATGGTCTCCAGAAAGCAGTAAAAAAGAGGGGCAGATGGCCCGGTTAAGCCTCGGTAAACGATTTTATTAAATCCCTTCGGGAAGATAAGATGCCTGGAATGACAATCATTTGTTCTCTGGAGAACCAAATGGCCCGGCGGTTTGATTATCTTGCGGATGTAGAAGTCTTTCTGGCGGTGGCCGAGCGCGGGTCGTTTACCGCCGGCGCGGTGGCGCTGTCGTCGACGCCGTCGGTGTTAAGCCGGGCCGTCACCCGTCTTGAAACGCGTCTGGGGTGCCAGCTGCTGCGCCGCTCCACCCGGCGGATCAGCCTGACCGAGGCCGGAAGCGCCTATCTGAGTCAGGTCCGCCAGGCGTTTGAGGTGCTGGATAATGCCGAACGGGAGACGCAGGGGCAAAAAGGGGCGTTATCCGGGCGCGTTAAATTGAGCGCCCCCACCACCTGGGGACACTATCGTTTGCCCGCCCGGCTGGCGTTGTACCGTCAGTTGCACCCCGACGTACAGATTGAGCTGAATATTACCAACCGTAATGTCGATATTATCGCTGAGGGCTTCGATCTGGTGGTGCGCCAGGGACATTTACCCGACAGCGGCCTGGTGGCAAAAAAGCTGGAAGATGCGGCGCTATGTCTGGTGGCCTCGCCGGCCTATTTACGCTCGACAGCGAGACCGCTGAGTAAAATAGCCGATTTGCGCCATCATTCATGCCTGACATTTATTATGCCGGCAACGGGAAAAGTCGCCGAATGGGTATTTCGTGAGGATGGCCGGGATATCAGCTGGCTGCCGACGTCATCTCTGCATGTCTCCGATGATGTGCTCGGGGTGGTCTCGCTGGCCCTGCAGGGGGCGGGGATCTGTCAGAGCTATGCGTTTATTGTGCAGGAGGCGATCGCGCGCGGGGAGCTGGTTCCTGTTCTTCCGGCGTTCGCCGGACGTTCACGGCCTTTCTCGGTGCTTTACCCGCCGCATAGAAGCCAGTCAGCCGCTGCCCGGGCATTAATTACCCTGCTGACCATGCCAGCCGAGGCGCTGGCGACGCTGTGCGCGACATTACCTGATGCCTATGGCTGAGGGCTCATCCACAAGGACTAAGACGTTTTGTCAATTATGTTTATATTATCTTATTTTTTATTATATTTTCTTTTCTGTGGTTAATTTATTTCTTTTTTTATAGAGGTTAACCATTAATCTCTTGATGAAAAATCAAGGTTACCGATAATGGGTTATGTTGTTAGGAATTGTCTTAAGTCACATAATTGTCAGGTGCGCTTGCAGTTTATAATGATGGATGCTATCACTATATAAGGTAATAATTTGTAGCATCTTTTATAAGGAAGGAATATGAAATGGACAATTCTTAATACTCTCATCTGCCCGCAATCCGGCATCGCCTTTTCAGCAATATCCAGCCTGCGTTTCTTAAAATTTATTATGTGGTACGAGGCCGATGTGATACTGCTGCCCGGTGAGTCGATGAAGCTCTATTCCTCGAGAGTTTTAATTAATGACCAGTATCATTCATTAAAAATCTACAATATTACGGTGTACGATGAGGCGCAATGGGAGAAATTACGCGAACGGCCATCTTGCCCGTATCAGGCTGGCGGCAAGCAGTCTGACTCCTGTTTTTTCCAGTCCTTTTGCGCGATTAAGCGCTGCCCGAATAATATTCCGCGCGGTGAACCCTGGCGTTAGCCCGAGAAAGCCGCCGGTCGGCTACCGGCGGCGCGATGTTATTTGACCAGCAGGGCGGCCATTCGTGGCTGGACGCTTGCGCAGCCGGCGAGGACGAGGTTGCCTTGCCGCAGCCCTTCATTGGCGAGAAATGCATTGCACGTTCCGCCCGCCTCCTCAATCAACAGCATACCCGCCAGCGCGTCCCAGCTGTTCATATGCGCTTCAAAATAGCCATGGATCTGACCGGCAGCGACATGCGCCAGCATCAGAGCGCCCGCGCCAAAACGGCGATACTCCAGGCCGGCGTCGAGCAGCGTGTCGATGGCCCGGGCATAGTCGCTGGCCGGGGCGCGGCTGGAGCGCCCCATGCCGATCACCACCGCGTCGGGATCCGGTTCACGCAGCGTCAGGCGACGACCGTTGAGAAACGCCCCTTCGCCGCGGCCGGCGAAGAAAAACTCATTGCGATCGGGGGCGTAGATGATGCCGAGCGAGAGTTCGCCCTGGCACACTCTCGCCAGTGAGATGCACCAGTAATCCATGCCAAGGATAAAGTTGGTGGTGCCATCCACGGGGTCAAGCACCCAGACGGTGTGCTCATCGCCTTCGAAACCGCTCTCTTCACCGAGGAAACCCTCCTGCGGAAAGTGCGCCTTCAGCCACCCTTTAATCTCCTGTTCTACCGCGAGATCTGCTTGCGAAACAAAGTCCTGGCGCGATTTTTTATCGACCTGCAATCCCGCATCGCGCAGCGCCTGGGCGTGGGCGCCTGCCTGGCGAATCAAGGCGCATAATGACTCTCGTTGTGCTTCCGTCATGGTCTTGCTCTCAGATAATAAAGGGCGACGTGCGCCGGTGAATTAATGTCACCTCCACCCAGGTGGTGCGTGAAGGTTGTAAAGGGTCGACGGTGCGCTCCTGCAGCCGGGCGAGTGCCTGGCGGGAGATCGCCGCCACATACTGATGTAGCGTGGTGAGCTGGTAGCTATATTGCGCGGTCGGCGGCGTGTTATCAAAACCAATCAACTGATAATCCTCAGGCGCCTGTTTGCCGCGCTGGCGCATTCCATCGAGAAAGCCGCAGGCAATCTGGGCGTTAGCGCAGAAGATCCCCTCCAGCGCCTCGTCGGCGAGCGCAGCGGCCTGAAACCCGCCCGTATAGCCCTCTTCCGGGCAGGCGAGGATCGCCAGATTGCGTTCGACGTCCACTCCGCGCGCCTGCAGTGCCCGGCTGAATGCTTCCCCACGCATGCGCCCGGCCCAGGTGGAAGGTGAGTGGTTGAGCCAGCCAAACCGCCGGCAGCCGCTGCGCAGCAGCTGGTCGGCCGCCAGTTCGGCGCCGGCGATGTTGTCAGAGCAGACATAATCCACCCCGGGTATCGTCGGCTGGCGGTTAATGCCCACTACCGGGATATGCTGCTGGACGCACTCATTCACCAACGCCTCCGGCGGCTGGCCGGAGGTGACGATAACGCCGGAGACGCGAAACTGCGTGAAACGGCGCAGGGTGTGCGCCAGGTCCTGCTCGCTGTGGATCTCGCTCACCAGCGCCTGAAAGCCCTGGCGCTGGATCTCGTTGAGCAGGGCATCAAGCAGGGCGCTGCGAAAAGGATCGCTGATGCGCGAGACGATCACGCCGATTAAGTGGCTGCGCTGGCGATTGAGCCCCTGGGCAAGAAAGTTAACCTGGTACCCCAGCTCTTCGGCGGCGCGCAGCACCCGCGCCCGGGCGTCGGGAGAGATGCTGCCGTTGCTGCTCAGCGCGCGTGACACCACCGCCCGCGAGACGCCGGCCAGTCTGGCCACATCCTGGGCGGTGACGCTGGGTTTACGTGGGCTCATAGGGCATGCGCCTCATCGGCGAATGCGGGACGCGGCAGCGTAAAGTGGTCCCCATCCTGCGACACGAATAATCCCTGCCACGGCTGACAGGCTTGCTTCAGCGCCGACAGGGCGGCGTCCTCGCAGTGATAGAGCCCCAGCGCCGGGAGCTGCAGCGTTCTGAACAGCATCAGGCAGGAGGGGAAATCGCCATGAGAAGCATCGTCGTCAAGGGCCGCCACTGAGGCACACTCCTGAAACGCCAGCCCGGCGCCGGCCATCAGGGCTATCGAGTCGGCGGTTGGCCGGCCATCGCCGCTGTAAAACAGCGTCTGCCCGGCAATGGTGATGCGGATGGCGCGATTACTCAGCTCATGCTGGGTGGCGGCGGTGCGGATCTGCCAGTCCTGCCACGTCCAGGCTTCGCGGCATTCCTGCCAGTCGATGGTGAAACCAGGATCCGCCTGAGGCCAGTTCGCCAGCGCGGTCAGCTGCATGAGCACCGGCTGCTGCGCTGGCTGGCAGTAGATAATCAGCGGCTTCTGACGGGAGCCACTTTTCCAGTAATTCAGCAGCGCCGTCAGACCGGTACAGTGATCCGGATGGACGTGGGTGAAGTAGATTGCGTCAATATCATTGACCCCACCGCCGCGCTGCCAGAGTGCGCGGGGAACGGTGGGGCCGCAGTCGATTAACCACTGTTTGTTGTCCGCGTCGATCACCCGCAGCGCGGAGGTATTTTGCGTGCAGGAAAAGGCGCTCCCGCAGCCAAGCACATCTATTTTCATTGACCCTCGCCAAAATTTTTTGCCGCTTAATTAAATTGTCATAAATACCCGACAAAGTAGGCTCACATCATGTCGAGTTAACGTTTCATTTTTTTTACAGCCAAATGAACACGTGTTCACCTTGCTAAAAAAATGCCGCAGCAGCGCTTTCAGGTAGCGAATATGAGTTATTTACAGATCACCGGCCTTAAAATTAGTTATGGCGATAACGTGGTTTTACATAATATCGATCTGGCGGTCGAGCAAGGGGAAATGATTGCCCTGCTGGGTCCGTCGGGATGCGGAAAAACCACGCTGCTGAACGCGCTCTGCGGCTTTATTCCGGTGCAAAGCGGCGAGATGGCGATTGCCAGTCGAACGATCACCCATCTTGCGCCGGAGCAGCGCAATATCACCATGGTGTTTCAAAGCTACGCCCTGTGGCCGCACCTGACGGTAGCGCGCAATATCGGCTATGGCCTGAAACTGCGCAAATGGCGCGGGGCGGATATCGCGCGGCGGGTGGCGGAGCTGCTGCGAATAGTGAATCTTGAGGGACTTGGCGAGGTGAAAGTGACCGAACTGTCGGGCGGTCAGCGGCAGCGGGTGGCGCTGGCAAGAGCCCTGGCCATAGAGCCCCAGGTGCTGGTGCTGGATGAGCCGTTATCTAATCTGGATGCCAAAGTGCGCCTGAATGTGCGCCATGAAATTAAATCTCTGCAAAAGAGACTGGGTTTCACGTCATTAATTGTCACCCACGATCAGCAGGAAGCCTTAGTGATGGCGGACCGCATTGCGGTACTAAATCAGGGGCGTATTGAACAAACTGGCACCCCGGAACAAATATATCAACGTCCCGCGACGCCCTTCGTCGCTGATTTTATGGGCGCCGATAATAAAATAACCTCCGGTGAATTATCCGCTGCCGCAATATCCGGTTTATCCGCCGCTCAGCAGGGGGAAAAAGTTATTTATTTTCGCAGCGCTGATGCCGCGCTCGCTGAACTAACGCAGCCTGCGCCGCTGGAGGGACTTGCTCTGGAGGGCGTGGTGGAGCAAAGCGCGTTTCTGGGCAATCTGTATCGCCACAGCGTGCGCTGTCATGACCGCCTGCTACTGGCCGATGCCGCGCAGTGCTGGCCGACAAAAAGCCGCGTTCGGCTCCATGTGCCAACGCCGGCCCTGCATATTTTTCCTTTACCACTATCACAGTGATATCAGCGTGTTCATTCTGGGGACAATCCATGTTGACTAAGACGAAAGCAGCGATCGTAACGACCCTCTTCCTGAGCCTTGGCGCACAGGCCGACACCATTCTGAATGTCGCCACCGCGGGCGATCAGAATATGGTGGATTATGTAAAAACCTGGCTGGGGCCAAAATTTGAAGCCGCTCATCCCGGCGTCAAGGTGCGGGTGATCGGTACCGGCCCCGGCGACGCCGGGTCGAATAAAATTAGCGAGAAGCTAACGGCCCAGCAGGAGAGCGGCGCGCAGCAGTGGGATATCGACGTCGCGGTAGTGCACCAGAAGGCGGGCGGTGAGCAGGTGGAAAAGGGATTACTGCAAAAATACCGTCAGGATATTCAGACCGGCGGCATGGTGAGTTCGCCGAGCGCCACTCAGGCGCTGGGCGTTAACGTCGATGGATACGTCATGCCGATGTTCTTAAGCCAGACCGCTATCGCCTGGAACAGCGATCTGCTCAGTACCCCACCGGCGTCGTATGACGAGCTGGTGGCCTGGACGCAGAAACATCCGCAGGCTTTTGGCTATAACGGCATCAAGAACGGCATGTCTGGCGTCAGCTTTGTGGTGGGCTGGATCTACGCCTACGGGACCGACGCCCAGCGTCTCTCCGCTGGGCCCTATGATAAAAGCGTCGAAAAAGGCTGGCAGCAGGCCTATGAGAAGCTGAAGGCGTTCAATAAAAACGTGACTTTCACCCCGGGCAACGCCGGGACGCTCGACATGCTGAGCCGGGAGGAAATCGCCATGGGCCCGGTGTGGGTCGATATGTTCTATAGCTGGAAAGATCAGGGCAAGCTGCCGCCCTCGATCAAGCTTGCTTTACTGGCGCCGGGTATGCCGGGTCAGCCGATGTATTACGTCATCCCGGCGAAGGCGGCGAATCCGCAGCTGGCGCGCGACTTTATCGCGCTGGCCACCAGCCCGGAAGTGCAGGCGCAGGGGATCGTTAAGCAGTTTAACTGGTATCCGGGCATCGACGCCGGGCAGGTGAAGCCGAAGCTGGATACGGCGACCTGGCAAAAGCTGTTTGCCGAAATCTCGCCGGAAGCGCTGGCAAAGTATGGCAAAAGCTTCCCGATCGCTCCCTATTTTGACGACATCAAAGAGGGTTACGAAAGCCAGGTGGCCAACTAACGCCTTCTCCCGCCCGGGTTGTCGGCCCGGGCGCTTTCTTGTGCTGACGCCAGGTGCATTATGTCCAGTTCATTAAAATATCTGCTGCTGGTTGCTCCGGCGGCGCTGATGATCGCGATCCTGTTTTTGTATCCGCTGGGGTTTTCGCTGGTCTCGGCGTTTACCGCGCCGGGACAGCCGTTCACGCTCGATCACTTCCGCAAGGTCTATGCGCTTTACGCCAGTGATGTGCTCTTTTCGCTGATTATCGTACTGGTCTCAGTGGCGCTGTTAGCGCTGATCGCCATTACCCTGTCGGCAGTGATTGCGCTGTCACCGTGCCGACCCGTTGTTCGTCTGCTGGGTTTTTTGTATCGCTTACCGCTGTTTATTCCGTTTATTGTCGTCGCCCAGATGATGCGCACTTTTCTCGCCAAAAATGGCCTGATGAACAATGCGCTGGTGGCGGCCGACCTGGTCACACCGCTGGAGACGCTCTCCTGGCTGGGATGGAAAGGGATAGTGATCACCTTTGTCTGGAAGCAACTGGCCTTTGCCACGCTGCTGATCTGCGGGGCGATGGCGGCGCTGGAGTCGTCGCAGATCCTTGCTGCGCGTAACCTTGGCGCCTCCCGGCCGCGGATCCTGTTCGATATCATGCTGCCGCAGGTCCTGCCGACCATCGGCGTGGCGCTGGTGCTGTCGACGGTGACCATGATGTCGGTGCTGTCGGTACCGTTGATGATCGGCGTCGGAACGCCGACGATGCTGACGGTGGATATGGCGTTTCGCGTGAATTCCTATGGCGATTACGCGGTGGCGAATGCGCTGGGTATGGTGTCGCTGGCGATCTGCGGCGCGCTGTCGTGGTTTTACCTGCGCCACAGCCTGCAGCAAAAAGGAGGGGAATCATGAAAGCGCTGACCCTCGCCTCATCCCCGTCATGGTGGATAAAAGGGCGCCGTAAAGTGCGCCCCAGCCTGGCGCTGCAGACCCTGCTGCTGCTGTTTATGCTGCTGGCGATGTTTGGCCCGTTGCTGAACCTGTTGATCTGGACCGTAGCGGAAAGCTGGTATTTTCCCCATTCGCTGCCCAGTCAGTGGGGTTTGAAGTACTGGTATCAGGTTTTCAATCCATACAGCGATGTGTCCGGTTCGCTGTTAACCAGCGTGTTGATCGCCCTGTTATCGGTGGGGGTCTGTTTGCTGATTTCCGTCCCCGCCGGCTATGCGCTTTCCCGGCGGAAAATGCCGCTGCGGGTGCTGTTTATGCTGCTGTTTCTCATCCCGCAGGCCTTTCCCAACCTGACGGTATACATGAATGTTGCCCGATTGTTTTATCAGTGGGGATTGAACGGCAGTATCGCAGGGGTGGTACTGGTGCATAGCGTTCACGGCCTGATGTATTCGGTGTGGATCTGTATGGCAGCCTTCTCATCCATCGACCCGCTGCTGGCGCGGGCGTCGCGTAACCTTGGCGCCGGACCGGTATATACCTTCTGGCACATTGTGCTGCCGCAGGCGGCGCCGGGGATCGTTGCCGCCAGCATCTTCGTTTTTCTGGAGTCGCTGGATGAGTTTACCGGCACCTTCTTTGTCGGCGCGCCGGATATCACCACGCTGCCGCTACTGCTCTATAACGCCAGCATGTCGGGTAACTATCAGGTCTCGTCGATTACGGCGCTGATTTTGCTGGTGCCATCGCTGCTCTTTATGGTGGTGATCCATAAATTTATGCGCCCGGAGATGATGGCGAAACTGGGGAAGTAAGGACCGTAGAAAACGAAAAAGCTTCCCGGTGGGAAGCTTTTTAACCTCAGGTCATCATCATTGGCCATTCTGGCGGCGTCTGACTCATGACCTCAATCATCACATCTTTGATATTACCCCAGATTTTTGCGATATCGATCAGGGTGATGCCCAGCAAACCGGTGGCGAACCAGCAGGCGGCGGCAAGGCCGAGGCAGCTGCAGATCACTGCCAGACCGGCATAATCGCTTTTCCGTAACTGGATATTCAACGAGCTGGCGAGAAACATCAGTACCGCGCTCACCAGGGGCCAGCGCAACAAAACGACACTGGTAGTAATGGAAGCCATTAACCTATCCTCAAAGAAAGTCGGGGAGCCATGGATGACCTGGCGCGACTGACGATGGCATAGCGCTCTGGTCTCGACTGGCAAACTAGAGAGTGATGAAACGTCATTTCTGTTTCATCAACTTGTGTGAACTATATCACACTTGGTGCTTTATTCGCCAGCCAAAAAATGAGCTTTCGCTGCGCTTAATAAGCTTTGATTTTGTGTGGATATAGGTAAGCAAAACCCGATTATCTTATTTTCATTCTCTTGCTAATGATTATTACTCTGCGGGTTTTATTACCAGTTCCTGTTTATTACACGGAGAAACCGAGTCAGATGCGCGTCTATTCTTAATCTGACGAGAATATCTTTCGAATACCTGATAAATAAGTATTATTCAACACCACCAGCTGAAAAGCTGACGCCCTGAAGGGCTGGCAGATATCTGCTGATGTCTATCGCAGTCGCGATTGCTAACGTGTTCGGGCTACCTTAATTAAGGCATATCGCATGGATGAAAGCGTAAATGGCTGACAGTGCGCCGCATAAGGCGCTCAGACTTGTCGGAATGGGGCTGGTTATTTTATTGCCGGTGATGTTGGCATTGTGGTTTGCCCAGCTGCGGGCCAAAGCCGAAACCATTGATCAATTGCACTCATTTTCGCAGCTGGCGCTGCAAAAAACAGAAATGGTCATCCGGGAAGCGGATCAGGCGCGGTTTAAAGCCAGCCGGTATCGTGGTGAGCTATGCTCAGCGGAGCACCAGCGTTATTTACTGCATATTGTTCGCGGTCTGCTGTATGTAGAAGATCTGATCTACGCCAACGGTCAGCGCTTTATCTGTTCAACGTCCGCTCATCCCGAGACCGGCTGGCGGATGCCCGCGGCGAATTACACCAAAAAGCCGGATGTGGCGATTTACTACTATCGGGATACGCCGTTTTACCCGGGCTTTGCCATGAATTATATGCAGAAGGGGCCCTATGTGGTGGTGGTCAACCCCTACTCGTTCAGCTCGGTGATTGCCAGCGACCGCGATTTAGCCTATGGCGTTTTCGATACTAAAACCAACCTCTTTTTCTCGCTGAGTAATAATGTTGAGCCCGCCGAACTCCAGGCGTTAATTCGCGAAGGCGATGCTTTTTTTAATCAGAATGGTCGGGTGTATACGATAGCCCGCTCCGCTATCCGGCCGATCGCGGTCATCATGTCCACCTCCCGGGCCAGCTACTACCACAACTTCTGTGACCAGGCGAGCCTGACGCTGCCGCTGGGGATCATTTGCAGTATTTTACTGGTGCTGGTGTGGACACGAACCCGCCGCCAGTATCACTCGCCGCGCAATATGCTACAGCGGGCTCTGAGCTGCCGCCAGCTGCGGCTGCACTACCAGCCGATTATCGATATTAAAAATAACCGCTGCGTCGGGGCGGAGGCGCTACTGCGATGGCCGGGGTTTGATGGCCCGGTGATGAACCCGGCGGAGTTTATCCCGCTGGCGGAAAATGAAGGCATGATTGCCCAGATCACGGACTACGTGGTGGACGAGCTGTTTTATGAAATGGGTGAGTTTCTTGCCAGCCATCCGCAGCTGTATGTGGCGATCAATCTCTCTGCGTCCGATTTCCACTCGGCGCGGCTGATTTCCCAGATCAGTGAGAAAGCGCACAGCTATGCGGTCTGCATCGGACAGATCAAAATCGAAGTGACCGAGCGCGGGTTTATCGACGTGGCGAAAACGACGCCGGTGATCCAGGCGTTCCGCGAAGCAGGCTATGAGATTGCGATCGATGATTTTGGTACCGGCTACTCGAATCTGCATAATCTGCACGCGCTGAATGTCGATATCCTCAAAATCGATAAAACCTTCGTTGATACGCTGACCACCAACAACACCAGCCATCTGATCGCTGAGCACATCATCGAGATGGCGCGCGGGCTGCGTTTAAAAACTATCGCGGAAGGGGTGGAGACCCCGGAGCAGGTAAGCTGGCTCTACAAGCGCGGCGTGCAATTTTGTCAGGGCTGGCTGTTTGCGAAAGCCATGCCGGCGCGGGAGTTTATGCAGTGGTTAGCGAATGCTCCCACGCCCATAAGCAGGCCTCAGCCGCCGCGTCACGCGGAGATCTGATGGCGGTAGTCGCTGGGAGTGCGGTCGAACTCGCGGCGGAACACCCGGGAGAAGGTTTGCTGCGAGACGTAGCCCAGATCCATCGCGATATCAAAGATAGGTCGCTGAGTGGTTCGCAACGCTTCCGCCGCCAGCAGCAGGCGGCGCTGACGAATATAATCACCCAGCGTCTGATGCATTACGGTACGGAACATCCGCTGCAGATACCATTTCGAGTATCCTGACTTTCTGGCGACTATATCAATGTTAAGTGGTTGATCGATATGTTCATCAATCCATTCAATCAGTGTTTGAATAATATCCTGATGGGACATAAAGCGGCCTCTCTCAATTCTCGATTCGTCGTTTTGTCTGCGGGCGAGTATAATTCCTCAAGTTAACTTGAGGTAAAGCGCTTTATGGAAAAGAAATCACCCCGCATCAAAATGCTGCTGACGCCCGGGGAAGTGGCAAAACGAACCGGCGTGGCGGTCTCGGCTCTCCATTTTTATGAGAGTAAAGGCCTGATCCATAGCCAGCGGAATGCCGGCAACCAGCGGCGCTACCGGCGCGATGTCCTGCGCGCGGTGGCGATTATCAAAATTGCGCAACGCATCGGCATCCCGCTGGCGACCATCGGCGACGCGTTTGGCGTACTGCCGGAAGGGCACAACCTCAGCGCAAAAGAGTGGAAGATGCTGTCATCGCAGTGGCGTGAGGAGCTGGACCGGCGTATTCATACCCTGACGGCGTTGCGCGACCAGCTCGACGGCTGTATCGGCTGCGGCTGTTTATCACGGCGCGACTGCCCGCTGCGCAACCCGGGCGATAAGCTGGGGGAAGAGGGGACCGGCGCCCGGCTGCTGGAAGAGGAATAATAAAACTAAAGCGCCACAACTGGGCGCTTTAGTTGTTTTCCGGTCTTTGTCTTTCGCATTATCTCGCTGGTTCACGAGAGGGTTTCCCCCGACATCGACGTCCCTCAGTATTGCGCAATCTGTTGATGGAGGTTCCGGTTTGCGTCGACACTTTAACTATGGCAGCTGCTGCCATTTTTTCCTTACTATTTTGCCGAAATTTTCCCGGCAATGAGCGCCTGTTCCTATAGTTAATTTGAACAAACCACGGGAGAGGCCCATGCTGACGGTACACCATCTTAATCAATCACGATCGCAACGCGTACTGTGGGCACTGGAAGAGCTGCAGCTGCCTTATCAGATAGTCCGCTATCAGCGGGAAAAGTCGATGCTGGCGCCGGCGGCGCTGAAGAAAGTCCATCCGTTGGGGAAATCGCCGGTGCTGGAAGACAACGGCTATGTGCTGGCGGAGTCCGGGGCCATTCTCGAGTATTTGCAGGAGACCTGGGACAGCGGCGGGCTGCTGAAGCCGCAGGCGATAGAGGACAAACTGCAGTACCGCTTCTGGCTGCACTATGCCGAAGGCTCGCTGATGCCGCTGCTGTTAATGAAGCTGGTGTTCGCCAGCCTGGGTAAACCCCCTGTGCCCTTTGGCGTCCGCTCGCTGGGCGCCCTGCTGGGCAAGGGCATTCAGAAAGCGTGGCTGGATCCCCAGCTGGCCACCCATGCGCGGTTTATTGACGACCATCTTGCCACGCGGCCATGGTTTGCCGGCGAGCGACTGAGTATGGCCGATATCCAGATGAGCTTCCCGGTGATGGCGCTGTTGGCGCGCGGTGGCGTGCATGACCTTGTCCATATCGAGGCCTGGCGACAGCGGGTGGAGCAGCGTCCGGCCTGGCAGCGGGCCATCGAGCGCGGCGGCCCCTTTTCCTTACCCGGCGCCTGAGGTATCAGCGGATCCGATGACGCCGACAAATGAAAGCAACTCACTAAAAATTTGTTAGCGGATTGCGCATAGACGATAACGTTTGCGCATCGTCTGGTTATTTTCTGCTCGTCATAAGCGAAATTTAGCGAAATACGATAAACATCGGTTGAAAAGGGTTATCTAAAGGCCGGATAATCGTTTGCCTTTCTGTTTTGCTCCCTCTTTTTTCTGCTATCCAGAGGGAGGAGATAAGGTTGACACACCGTAGTGTATGCGCGGAGTTAAACGTTTGCTTTTTTGCAGCCCCCCTGGCGCTGCGATTCGGTACAAGGAGATCGCGTTTAACTGGCAGTGGAGGGTCCACCACGCATATCAACGAACAATAAAAATTTTCAGGGGAAGTTTTCTATGTCTACGCCTTCAGCGCGTACCGGCGGTTCATTAGACGCCTGGTTTAAAATTTCGGCGCGCGGTAGCACCGTGCGTCAGGAGATTGTTGCAGGTCTTACTACCTTTCTGGCGATGGTTTACTCCGTCATCGTGGTGCCGGGCATGCTCGGTAAAGCGGGCTTCCCGCCGGCCGCGGTGTTTGTCTCGACCTGTCTGGTGGCGGGCGTTGGCTCGCTGGTGATGGGGTTATGGGCAAATCTGCCGATGGCTATCGGCTGCGCCATTTCGTTGACCGCCTTCACCGCCTTCAGCCTGGTGCTGGGGCAGCAGATCAGTATTCCGGTGGCCCTCGGCGCGGTATTCCTGATGGGTGTCCTGTTTACGGTGATTTCCGCGACCGGCATCCGCAGCTGGATCTTGCGCAACCTGCCGCAGGGCGTGGCGCATGGTACCGGGATCGGGATTGGCCTGTTCCTGCTGCTGATCGCCGCCAACGGCGTTGGTCTGGTGATCAAAAATCCGCTGGACGGTCTGCCGGTGGCGCTGGGCAAATTTGCCAGCTTCCCGGTGGTGATGTCGCTGATTGGCCTCGCGGTGATCATTGGTCTGGAAAAAATGAAGGTGCCGGGCGGTATTCTGCTGACCATTATTGGTGTGTCGATTGTGGGCCTGATTTTCGATCCGAACGTCCATTTCTCCGGTATTTTCGCCATGCCATCCCTGAGCGATGATAAAGGCAACTCGCTGATCGGCAGCCTCGACATCATCGGCGCGCTGAACCCGGTCGTGCTGCCCAGCGTGCTGGCGCTGGTGATGACGGCGGTCTTTGACGCCACCGGTACTATCCGCGCGGTGGCCGGCCAGGCAAACCTGCTGGACAAAGACGGACAGATCATCAACGGCGGTAAAGCGTTGACCACCGACTCCCTGAGCAGCGTCTTCTCCGGTTTAGTTGGCGCGGCGCCAGCGGCGGTGTATATCGAATCGGCGGCGGGTACCGCGGCTGGCGGTAAAACCGGTCTGACCGCGGTGACGGTCGGTGTCCTGTTCCTGCTGATCCTGTTCCTCTCCCCGCTCTCTTATCTGGTACCGGCCTACGCGACCGCGCCGGCGCTGATGTACGTCGGCCTGCTGATGCTGAGCAACGTGGCAAAAATCGATTTCAACGACTTCGTTGACGCGATGGCTGGCCTGATCACCGCGGTGTTTATCGTGCTGACCTGTAACATCGTGACCGGCATCATGATCGGTTTCGCTACCCTGGTGATTGGCCGTCTGGTCTCCGGCGAGTGGCGTAAGCTGAACCTCGGTACGGTAATTATCGCCGTGGCGCTGGTGGCGTTTTACGCCGGCGGTTGGGCGATTTAAACCCTTCGTGCTCCTCACGGGCGGCTCAGGCCGCCCGTTTTATTTTTAAGCCACATCCTGTTTCCATTTGCGTTAATCTGGGTAGCGTATGATTCACAGGCACGACGCCTCACAGGTATAAAAGAAAACGCAGCAAACAGGGAACACATGGAAATATTCTTTACCATCCTCATCATGACCCTTGTGGTCTCACTGTCCGGGGTAGTGACGCGTGTACTGCCCTTTCAGGTTCCACTCCCACTGATGCAAATCGCCATTGGCGCGCTTCTGGCGTGGCCGACCTTCGGTTTGCACGTTGAATTTGATCCAGAGCTGTTTCTGGTCCTGTTTATCCCGCCGCTGCTGTTCGCCGACGGCTGGAAAACGCCGACCCGTGAGTTTATTGAACACGGGCGGGAGATCCTTGGTCTGGCGCTGGCGCTGGTGGTCGTGACGGTGGTCGGCATCGGCTTTCTGATCTACTGGATTGTGCCTGGCATTCCGCTGATCCCGGCGTTCGCGCTGGCGGCCGTACTCTCGCCGACCGATGCCGTGGCGCTCTCCGGCATCGTCGGGGAAGGGCGGATACCGAAAAAAATCATGGGTATTCTGCAGGGCGAGGCGTTAATGAACGATGCCTCTGGCCTGGTCTCACTCAAGTTTGCCGTCGCGGTGGCGATGGGCACCATGGTCTTCACCGTTGGCGGCGCGACCGTAGAGTTTCTGAAGGTGGCGATCGGCGGCGTGCTGGCCGGGTTTGTGGTGAGCTGGTCGTATGGCCGCTCGATGCGTTTCCTCAGCCGCTGGGGTGGGGATGAACCCGCCACGCAGATTGTCCTGCTGTTCCTGCTGCCGTTTGCCTCCTATCTGATTGCCGAACATATCGGTGTCTCCGGTATCCTGGCGGCGGTGGCGGCGGGGATGACCATCACCCGTTCCGGCGTGATGCGTACCGCGCCGCTGGCCATGCGTCTGCGCGCTAACAGCACCTGGGCGATGCTGGAATTTGTCTTCAACGGCATGGTCTTCCTGCTGTTGGGCCTGCAGCTGCCGGATATCCTCTCCAGCTCGCTGGTGGCGGCGGAAGCTGACCCCAACGTCGAGACCTGGATGCTGTTTACCGACATCATCCTGATCTATGCCGCGCTGATGCTGGTGCGTTTTGGCTGGCTGTGGTCGATGCGTAAGCTTAGTCAGCGCTTCCTGAAGAAGAAACCGATGGAGTTTGGCTCCTGGACCACCCGCGAGCTGCTGATCTCCTCTGTGGCCGGGGTGCGCGGGGCGATTACCCTCGCCGGTGTGCTCTCGATTCCGCTGTTGCTGCCGGACGGGAATGTTTTCCCTGCGCGCTATGAGCTGATTTTCCTCGCCGCCGGGGTGATCCTGTTCTCGCTGTTCGTCGGGGTGATTGCGCTGCCGATCCTGCTGCGCCACATTGAATCGAGTGACAACGTGCAGCAGCGGAAAGAGGAACGACTGGCGCGCGCAGCGACGGCAGACGTGGCGATTGTGGCGATCCAGAAGATGGAAGAGCGCCTGGCGGCGGATACCAAAGAGAATATCGATAATCAGCTGCTGACCGAAGTCAGTTCGCGGGTGATCGGTAACCTGCGCCGCCGCGTCGATGGTCGTAACGACGTGGAAACCTCTATGCTGGAGGAGAGTCTGGAGCGTCGCTTCCGCCTGGCGGCGCTGCGCTCCGAGCGTGGAGAGCTGTATCACCTGCGCGCCACCCGGCAGATCAGTAACGAGACGCTGCAGAAGCTGCTGCACGATCTCGACCTGCTGGAAGCGCTGTTAATCGAAGATCAATAACCTTTAGTCCGGATAGCGCGACGCTTATTCGGGCTACTGGCGAGACTGCAGTAAATGTGTCGCCCCGGTAAGCGTTAGCGCGACCGGGGGAAACCCGGGCAGCGGCGCAAGCGCCTGACCCGGGTTACCCATTCCTCTGTGAAATGCGTTGTCACCAGGGAATTATTCCAGCCAGAACGCTTTACTGCACGCCAGCCAGGCCTCAGCGCTGCGCGACATATACACGCCCTCCCGCCAAATCATCCCCAGCTCCCAGCGCAGCTCGCTTTGCAATGGGATCCAGCAAAAGTTCTGCGGGTCGAGACGCTGGCAAATCGGCTCGGGCAGGATCGCCACGCCAATGCCGGCCTGCACCATCGCGGCGAGAAAATCCCACTGGCCGCTGCGCACCGCGATACGCGGCTTTACGTCATGCTCGGCAAACAGGCGCATCAGCTGCTGGCTGAGGGCAAATTCTTCGTTGTAGATGACCAGCGGATACGCCGCCAGCTCGGCCGGCGAGAGCGAGGTCACGCCCTCCCACGGCGCGGTTCTTGGCGTCAGGACGCACAGCGGGTGGTTGAACAACGGCAGGGTGGTGAGGTGGCTACCCTCTTCGATGGGCAGGGCGGTCATCGCCATATCGAGCTCGCCGTTGCTGACCGCCTGCTGGACCGTCAGGCCGCCAAACTCGGCGATTTTCAGCTCGACGCCCGGGTAGCGCTCGCGGAAGCGGCTGATCGGCTCCGCCATCAGCATCCCGACCATCGGTGGAATGCCAAGCCGCAACACCCCTTTATGCAGGTGGTTGATATCGCTCAGTTCTGACTCCAGCTGGCTGAACTCGCCAAGGATCGCCTGGCCGCGTTCAAAAACAACGCGCCCGGTATCGGTGAGCAGCAGTTTACGGCCATCGCGGATCAACAGCGTGCAGTTCAGTTCATCTTCGAGATTTTTGAGCATCTTGCTGATGGTGGGCTGTGTGACGAACAGCTTTTCCGCCGCGCGAGTAAAACTCTGCTGACGAACCACTTCAACGAAATAGCGCAGCGTTCGGATATCCATAATTATTCCCTGAGACTATACCTGCGATGATTTTAATTCATTTCTGTCCGCTTCGGCGGCTCTCTATACTGCACCCCTGACTTCTTTTTTTCAGGAATATCGCTCATGGCCTTCGCGCCAGCTCGCGTTGCCCCCGCCGTGGCGCAGCGTCTTCAAATCCCGCTGCAGGTGCTCCTTTATGTCGGGTTATTTATTTTTGCGCAATATCTGGTGAACAGGTGGCAGGTACCCCTGCCGGCTAACCTGGTCGGCATGGTGATGCTCCTGCTGCTGATCGTCTGCCGGGTGATCCCCCTGAGCTGGGTTCGCGCCGGCGCCCGCTGGTTGCTGGCGGAGATGCTGCTGTTTTTCGTCCCGGCGGTGGTCGCGGTGGTCAATTATACCCAGCTGCTGATGGTTGATGGCTGGCGGATTTTCCTGGTGATTGCCTTAAGCACGCTGATGGTGCTCGGCGCGACGGCCTGGGTCGTCGACAGGGTCTACCGTTACGAAGTGAGCCGGCTAAAAAATGAGTGATGTCATGCTGAGCGTCCTGTGTCTGGTGGCGACGCTGGGTCTCTATTACGCCAATAAAAGACTGTATCGCCGTTTTCATAAACTGCCGCTGATGCCGCTGGTGTTCACGCCGATCCTGCTGGTGCTGATCCTGGTGCTGGGCCATATCTCTTATCAGAGCTATATGGGAGAGACCCACTGGCTGCTGTGGCTGCTGGGCCCCGCCACCATCGCCTTTGCCGTCCCGGTCTATGAAAATGTCGCGGTGATCAAACGCCACTGGATGTCGCTCAGCGCCGGGGTGGTAACGGCGGTGGTGGTGGCGGTGACCAGCTCCGTATGGCTGGCGCGCGGATTGATGTTGTCTGATGAAATCCAGCGCAGCCTGGCGGTGCGCTCGGTGACCACGCCCTTTGCGCTGGCGGCGGCGAAACCGCTCGGTGGTCAGCCCGATCTGGTGGCGCTGTTTGTGGTGATCACCGGCGTCTTTGGCATGGCGGTGGGGGATATGCTGTTTTTACGCCTGGCTATCCGGGAAGGGATGGCGAAAGGAGCCGGGTTCGGCGCGGCTTCCCATGGTGCCGGGACGGCGCGCTCCTATGAGCTGGGCCAGCAGGAGGGCGTGGTGGCCAGCCTGGTGATGATGCTGTCTGGCGTAGTGGTGGTGCTGGCGGCGCCGTTAGTGCGCTGGCTGCTGTTTTAGCGTTCTCGTGTAACCGGTTGTTATGAAATATTGAGGGGCGGAATAGTTGTGAACTATTTTCGCCCCTTTTTGTTTATGCCGGTTATTGGTCATCAGAAAAGATTAAGGCAATTCTTATTACCATCCTCTCTTTGTAACTAAATATTTCATAATCAATACTGATCTAATTATATTGCGAATGATGTATAGGCTTTTTATTATCTCTAAGAATTTTATAAGTTTGTATCGCTATGATTTCAAAGGAACTTCATCTTATTTTTCTCATTTTTTAAGGCGATTTGTTTAAAAATCAATTTTTACATTAATAATTGAGCTTTTACCCTCTGTTCGTTATTCTTTTTACGCGGGCTTGTATTATTGAATGGATTCAAATGCTGGTCGTTTATTTATGTATAATATTAATTATCATAAATCATATGTCACGTAAATGTGTATGTGACGCCGCGCGGATGCAAATTCATTCTCTAATATATCTGCATAAAACAATTGACGGACTGATTGTCGTTTATAATGGATATGGGAATAAATATGAAGATGAGTAAAAAAATTCTGGCTGGTGCCCTGATTTTCTCTGCCTGCAGCGTGCTGTCTACCGTTGCTCAGGCCGATAACACCATTACTTTTAATGGTGTTGTTTCCGATACGACCTGTACGGCGACCATTGACGGCGGCGTAACGGCTATTGATATGGGCACCACCTCAGTGGCAGATCTGAAAGCGTATACCTTCGGCGCTGCCAAGAACTTCTCCTTTAGCTTAGCCGATTGCCCGACCGCGGAAGACGGTGGCAACAGCATCGCTCGCGTCACTTTTGGCGGTGTTTCCGATACCGCGAACAGCGATTATTTTAAAAACCAGGCGACTGATGAGCCGGCAACCGGTGTTGCTGTGGCGCTTTTCGACGAAGCGGGTAAGGTAATGAAGAATAATGAAGAGGGTTCGGATGTCGATATTTCTTCCGGTGCCGCAACCATTCCATTCACCGTTAAAATGGTGAAGTCGGGTGATACCGATCCGACGAAAGGTACCGTTCAGACAACTGTGACTTATAACGTGACTTATTATTAATTCGGCGTTTTGTTGAATGGAGAAAGGGGAATCGTCTGCTATTCCCCTTTAATTAAACGTATGAGATATCCTTTTTTTGTGGTCGGTTTTTTGCTGTCTTCCTCTATTGCGCAAGCCAGCGTGGTCGTGGGCGGCACGCGTCTGGTGTTTGATGGTGCGAAAAACAACGCCGTCATCACGGTTGAGAATAAAGATCAGAGCAGCAATATCGTCCAGTCCTGGCTCTCGGTGGTGGATGCCGCGTCGCCAGCCAAAGACGCGTTTATTATTACGCCGCCGCTGTTCCGTCTCAAAGCCGGAGAGAAAGGATTCGTGCGCGTTGTCCGCTCAGGAAAAAAATTACCCGACGATCGCGAGTCGATGTTTTGGCTCAATATCAAAGGGATCCCGGCAACGGAATATGTCCCGGATAAAAATGTGGTGCAGTTTGCCATCAACTCGAAAATAAAATTGATTTATCGACCTGCCGCGTTAAAAGGCAATACACCGGAATCGTATGCCGAAAAATTACAGTGGGGAAAAGCGGGGGACTCGGTGACGGTAAAAAATAACTCACCGCTGTATATGAATTTTTCCCAGGTTAGCCTTAACGGAAAAAATATTTCTGGCGCATGGTTTGCTGCCCCATTTTCTACTTTAAAAATACCCGTGCAGAGTACCCTGTCCGCGACAGGGAAAAAAGAGATCACATGGAGCGTGATTAATGATTATGGTATGTCAGGGAAGAAATATACCGCTATCATTCAGTAGCGTTGAGCTACTGTTTTCAACCAAAAGTATCTGCGTCGCTATTGTTTTGTGCCTGAGTACCTTGTCTTCTCGCGCTGAGGCCGGTGAATATTTCAACCCGAATTTACTCGAAGTCGCCGAGGATCCTGCGGCTTCGGTGGATCTGTCCTATTTTTCGCAAGATGGCGTACCGCCGGGCACCTATCATCTGGATGTTTACATCAATGATAAGTATGTCAGTTCAGAATCGCTGACCTTTCAGGAAATTGGCCATGACGCAGGCGCGACCGCTTCTCCCTGTCTTTCCGCGGAGTATCTGAATTCGTGGTTGATTAATACCACCGCCTATCCCCAGCTGTTCGCGGCAGGGGAAACCTGCGCCCGGCTGTCGGCGATCCCCGGGATGACATTTTCGGTGTCTCTTGCCCAACAGCGAATCGATTTTACCGTGCCGCAGGCCGCGATGCTGAATCGCCCAAGAGACTATATACCGGAGAGCCAGTGGCAGCAGGGGATCAACGCCGGTCTTCTCAACTATAGTGTCACCGGGCAGCGCAATGCGCCGCGGCATAATGGCGCGACCGTAGACAGCCAGTTTGTTAGCTTGCAGCCTGGGGTGAATCTGGGGCCATGGCGTCTGCGCAACTACAGCACCTATAGCCACAGCGACAACAGCAGCCGCTGGGAGTCGGTTTACTCGTACCTTGCCCGCGATATTCACACCCTGCGCAGTCAACTGGTGGTCGGTAATACCTATACCTCTTCCGGCATCTTCGACAGTGTGAGCTTTACCGGCCTGCAGCTCAGTTCGGACAAAGAGATGCTGCCGGATAGCCTGCATGGCTTTGCGCCGACGATTCGAGGGATCGCGCGCACCACCGCGGAGGTCTCGGTTTATCAGAATGGTTACAGCATTTATAAAACCACCGTCGCTCCCGGCGCCTTTGAGATTAACGATCTGTATGCCACCGGCAGCGCCGGCGATCTGTACGTCACCGTTAAAGAGTCTGACGGCAGCGAGCAAAACTTTGTGGTGCCTTTTGCCTCGCTGGCGGTCCTGCAGCGTGAGGGCCAGCTGGACTATGCGCTGAGCAGCGGCAGGACGCGCTCAGGCAGCTCCGACGATAAAGAATACAACTTTATTCAGTCTTCCCTGGCCTATGGCGCCACCAGTAACTTTACTCTCTATACCGGCTTTCAGCAGGCGGAAGATAAATACACCAACCTGCTGTTAGGCGCTGGCTTTAACCTTGGCACCATCGGCGCGCTGTCGTTTGACGGCTCTCAGTCGTGGGCCGACGTGAAAACCAGCGATACGGCCTCGTCAACCCGCAAAGAACAGGGGCAATCGTATCGCGTCCGCTTCAGCAAAAGCTTTCTGCAGACGGGCACCAGCTTTTCCGTGGCCGGCTATCGCTACTCCACCGCGGGATACTATTCGTTTCAGGATTTTGTCGATAACGCCTCCACGCAGCGCGACTGCTGTACGCAGAGCGGCAGAACGAAAGGCCGGTTTGACGCTTCGCTGTCGCAGACGCTGTTCGGCTATGGTTCGCTCTCGCTTTCGCTGGTCAATGAAACCTATTGGGACAGCTCGCGCATGGAGTCGGTAGGCGTGGGCTATAGCGGGTCGATTGGCAGGGCCTCCTACTTTATTAACTATTCCTATAACCGCAATGTGCAAAGCACCGATGACAGCGGCAATAACCGGCCGGCCAGCGATACCATCGTCTCCCTGACGCTAAGCATCCCGCTTGGCGAGAAGCTCTCGGCGAATTACACCTTGAACCATGGTCGGCATAACGACACCACGCACAGCGTGGGGCTCAATGGCTCGGCGTTCGAGGATCGTTCTCTCAACTGGAGCCTCCAGGAGGGTTACAACACCCAGGATAAGAGCACCTCCGGCAACCTCAGCGTCAATTATCAGGGCTCAAAAGGCGATGTCGCCGGCGGCTATGGCTACGACCACTACAGCAATCACTACAATTATTCGCTGCGCGGCGGCATGGTTGCCCACGCGGGCGGGCTCACGCTGTCGCGCTTTCTGGGTGAGAGTGCTGCGCTGGTCGAAACGCCCGGCGTCAGCGATGTGCGGGTGCAGGGCCAGACCAACGTGACGACGGATGCCGCCGGGTATGCCGTGGTGCCGTATGTCCGCCCTTACCATCGCAACAGCCTGGCGCTGGATGAACAGCAGATGGCTGGCGCCGAGGTGGATAACGTCGCCAGAACGGTGGTCCCAACGCGCAATGCAATCGTCAAAGTGCAGTATGACACCCGAATTGGCTATAAGGCGATGCTCACCCTGTGTACTCGCAACGGTGTGGTGCCTTTCGGCGCGCTGGTGACCCTTGATAATGATCGCGCCAGCGCGGCGCGCAGCAATATTGTCGGCGATGAGGGGCAGGTGTATCTCACGGGGCTGCAGAAAAAAGGCCAGCTGTTAGCGCGCTGGGGGGAGAAAAGCAGTGAGCAGTGCACCGTTCATTACGACTTCTCCAGCATGGCTCTTGGCGACGATATTCTGTTCTATCAGGCCGAATGCCGGTAATGGATGCAGGTTTTCAACATGGAAGAAGGGGCTGATATGAATATGCGAGACGGCAGCACAAGGGGCATCCTGGTGGCCAGCCTTTTGCTGCTCTCCCTTCCGGCGCTGGCTTATGAAGGCAGCAGCACGGTCAATTTTAACGTCACGGGCACCATCGAAGCGCCTTCCTGCGAGGTGGCCGTGGAACCGTCGAACAGTATCGATTTAGGCACCGTCTCCTCGCAGACGTTCTCCGGAAATGCCGGGTCGAGCGGCGCCAGCGTGCCGGTTAAGCTGGTCTTTTCCAGTTGTTCCGCCGATGCGTCGGCGGTAACCATCGCATTTAGCGGAGCAAAATTCGATAACACTTACACCTCGGTTTATAAAAACTTCCGCACAGGCAGCGACGGGGCCAGCGGCGTCGGTATGCAACTTCTCACTCTTGCCGATCAGCAGCCCCTCGGGCCTGGCGACCAGTATCTTTATACCTTTGGTGACCGTGCCGACGTCCATATCTTCAATATGGTAGCACGCATGTTTTCGCCCTATGGCCAGGTAAGGCCGGGGATTGTCGGCTTTACCGCCACGTTCGATGTGGCTTACAAATAACGTTTCGACAGGGATGGGTATGAAAAAACTGATCTTCTTGTTCATGCTGGTACTGTGTCCCCTCTATAGCTGGGCGGCCTGCACGGGAACCAACTATGGCGATGTCTCGATGACTAACTTGCCGGAAAAGATTCTGGTCAACGCCGGGAGCTACACCGCGGGCACCGTGCTGTATGACTCGGGGAAAATTACCCGCGCGCAAACGGAGCTGATTAACTGCGAGGGAAGCA